>JAICGL010000495.1 GCA_025923175.1 Acidimicrobiia bacterium | reverse complement strand
GCGTGCGGTTGAGGATCCCCATCACCAGGCAGCGGTGGCTGAGGTCGTAGCGGCGGGAGCCGAGACGCAGAGAGTGGTTGCCGGACGGCACGGCGGGGGAGGGTAACCCGGGGAAGTGACCGGAGCCGCGATTTGTTGGGGAATGCGACGAAGGGTGAACCCGATGCATGTTGGACCGATCCGGCTGCCGTTCGTGAGCGGCCCCCTCCCGTCCGGGGCCGCCCTGCTGGCCATCCGTGCGGTGATGGGCCCGATGCTGGCGTACCACGGATGGCAGAAGCTCGACAGCGTCGGGAAGTTCGTGGCCACCGTCGACCGCTACGGCTTCCCCTTTCCCGAGCTCCTCGCCCGGGCGACCATCGCCATCGAACTGGTCGGCGGTATCTGTCTGACCGTCGGGCTGCTGACCCGGTTCTGGGGCGCCCTGGCCACGCTTCAGTTCCTGCTGATCGTCGCCAAGGTGAAGTGGGACGTCGGCCTCTTCGGCCAGCCGGGACGCAACGGATTCGAACTCGACCTCTTCTATGCCGTCACGGCCGCTGCCCTCCTGATCGCCGGGCCCGGCCTGTTGGCGCTGGATCATCTCCTCGGCCTCGAGGCCGACCCCCGAGACGTCGGCGAACCCGAAGCCGCCAGGTAACGGCCGCCAACGCCAGCGCACATAGGACTGCCGGTCGGGGGCCGATCATGATTGGGAACCTGGCCGCCACACGGGCGACGGTCCGGATCCACTGGGCCAGAAGAGCGGTGGGGATTTGCAGCACTGCCAAGGGCCCGGCGTCAGCCGACCCGGCGAGCACTCGCAGCGATCCTGCGACGACTCCTGACCCGAGGCCCCACAGGCTCAGCGCGGCCGCGGCGGGAGCGGCGGCCAGGTTGGCCGGGAGAGCAACGAGTGGTAGCTGCCCGAAGGCGGGGAAGGCGATCGGTGCAACCCCTATCTGGGCCGCTGTGGTGACCGCCAGCGGCTCGCGGATGAACCTGGGCCCGGGGAGAAGTGCGCCAATGGGCCCGGCCAGCAACAGGATCCCTGCGCTGGCTGCAGTGGAGAGGCCGAAACCCAGGGAGTGCACCAGGAACGGGTCGATCAGCACGAGGCCCCCCACGGCCAGAGCCAGGATTCGCAGGCCTGCCACCGGCCGGCCCAGAAAGGAGGCCAGCAGCGCGAGCCCCGACATCGCCCCCGCCCGCAGGACCGACGGCTCGAACCGCGTCATCGCCGCGAAGACGACCAGCGTCGCGAGGCCCCCCGCCAGTCGTCCGAGCAGGCCGAACCGCCGCAGCAACGGCGCCACCAGCGCGAGCGCCAGACTGACGTTCGCTCCCGACACGACGAGGAGATGCGACAAGCCGGCCGCCCGGAAGTCGGCCGCCACCCGGGCGGGCAGGCCGCGATCGTCGCCGACGAGGAACCCGGCCACGAGTGACCGATCGGTGTCGCCCAATGCCTCCCCTCCGGCCAGGACCCGGTGCCGGAGCCCGTTCGCCGCCCGCAGCACCGCCGGTTCGGGTCCTCCGGCTCCCACAATGTCGTGGGCCTCGAACACCGCCCCGACGTGACGCCACCGCCATCGGCGTTCCGCCGCCTCCAGCGGGCGGAAATGACCGAGGATCTCCACCGACTCCCCTGTCTCCAGCAGCCGGAGTCGGGTAGCTGCTGGCCCGCTGGCAACGATCAACACCGTCCCGCGAGCACCATTGCTTCCCACGGCCTCCAGCCGGGCCGGGGCGCGGACGCCGGACCAGCGCCCGATGGGATCGGCCGCGAGGCGGGCGGTTACCCGCTGCTCGCTTGCTTCGCGAACAGCCAACCCGGAAACGACGCCCAGCCCGGTGACGGCTCGCGCCATGGAGACAGCTCCCAGCGTGGCGAGCAACAACAGCCCGGTGACCCGTCGCGCCGGCGCAGCGCGGCAGGCCATGAGGACGGCCACCATCACGCAACCCAGCGGCGCCAGCGCCGCCAACGTCCGTGGTGCCCATGTCAGGTGCTCGCCGATTCGGGCACCGAGGACCACCGCCATCGCGGCGAGGACCGCCCCCGCAACCGGGCGGGGGGTCACACCCGGACGCGATCCCTGAGTCGGGCGAAACGTCCTTCACCGATGCCGGGCACCCGGAGCAGGTCGCGCGTCGAGCGAAAGCCGCCCCGCCGAGCCCGCTCCTCGAGGATGGCACGGGCCGTGGCAGGACCGATACCCGGCAACGAATCCAACGCGGCGAGATCGGCTGTGTTGAGATCGATCGGCCCGGTGGCCTCGGGGACCAATCCATCGCCGCCCCCAGCAGGGACGCTGCTCGTTCCGCCGAATTCGAGCGGAGCCGCCTCGCCCCGTCGCAGCACGAGGACCTTCTGCCCATCGACCAGCCGGGCCGCCAGATTCAGGCGGTCGACATCGGCGCCTGGCAGCCGTCCTCCGGCCCGCCCGAGCGCGTCGGCCACACGTGACCCGGCCGGAAGGTGGTACAGCCCCGGCCGGGCGACGGCCCCGGCCACATGCACGGCCAACGGGGCACTCGTCGACGTGGTCGGGCCGGCGAGGTGTGCCGTCAGCGACGACGGTGGCCCGCCCGTCGATGGCGAGCCCGGCGCCGCCGACGCGGCCGGCACGCCGCCAGAGCGTGCCCCGGCCCAGAGCCAGACGAGCCCAGCCACCACGGCAACGACGAGCACGACAGCCCCGAAGGCCACCGGTTCCTCGCCCAACCGGATCCGGTGCCACAGGTCGACGAGCCAGGCCCATCGGATGGGGACCGATGGTTTGGCTTCTTCCAACGCTTCGGCCGGCGGAGGCTGTCCGGACACGAGCCCCTCCCATGCGGGCGACAAATCGGCAGGGGGAAGGGCCAGGGAAGCGAAGCAGACCCGAAACTACGCCGAGGTGATCGCCGGCTGCCAGGGATTTTCAGCGCCCGGCCAGTGTGCGGGCTTCGACCTCCAGCGGAATCGCTTCGTAGGCCCGCTTGTGGCTGAGCCCGGCCGCTCGGCTCCGGGCATAGGCACCGAGGTAGCGCCACAGGAACCGGACGGCACCGAGCTCGCGCCATTGCCGCACATGGACGAGTTCGTGGGCGAGCAGCGCAGTGTCGCTGGCGTGATCCGTCCGCAGCAGGATGACGCGCCCGAGCGTCATGGCCGCCACACCCGGGATGAGACAGGGGACGTCGACGATTCGGGCCCGGGCGACGTCGGCCGGCGGCACGAGCGGGAAATCGCCCTCGATGCGCCGGACGGCCACCGGGGTCAACCGACGATGTTGACCAGCTTCGGCCGCACGAGGATCACGTTGCGGGGGGTGCGCCCGGCGAGGTGCTCCTGAACGCGAGTGGAGCCCATCGCAACCTTCTCCATGTCTTCTTCGGTGATGCCGGCGTCGACCTCGATCCGGTCGCGCACCTTCCCGTTCACCTGCACGACCATCGTCACCGTCTCGGCCTTCGCCAGCTCCGGATCGCTCGCCGGCCAGGGCTGCTCGTGGACGTGGGCACCGGCGCCGTGACGTTGCTCCCACAGCTCGGCCGAGATGTGCGGGGCCATCGGTGCCAGCAGCAGGAGGAGCGTGTCGATCGCCTCGTCCGTTGT
>JAICGL010000494.1 GCA_025923175.1 Acidimicrobiia bacterium | reverse complement strand
ATGGCGAGGTCGCCGGGGATCGACCAGCGCCGGCCGCCGACGACTTTGAAGACCTCGGCCGTCTTGTCGGGGTCGTTGTAGTACCCGAGGGGAATCCAGCCGGTGACGGCGAGGTGACCGATCTCGCCGGAGCCGGGTTCGGCGAAACGCCCGTCGTCGAGGATGACCGCGCTGTTCGCATTGGGCTTGAACGTGGCCGTCTCGGCGACGCTGTCCCCGGCAGTATTCGACGAGGCGATGCTGCCAGTTTCGGAGGAGCCGAGGCCGTCGATCAGCAGGGCGTTGGGCAGACGGGCGGTGAGGCGACGCTTGACGGGTTCGCTCCAGATCGCACCCGATGACATCACCACCCGCACATGATCGAGTGACCAGCGGGCGGGGTCGGCGTCGAGGGTGTCGAGCAGCGGACGGGCAAAGGCGTCGCCGACGATCACGACGGCGTCGGCCGGCACCCCGACCAGCGCGTCGAGCAGCGCTTCGCCCGAGAAGCGCGGGGTCGGAAGCGTCGCGACCGCACCGCCGAGGTTGAGGGTGCCGAGGGCGAAGAAGAGTCCGGTGCCGTGCATCAGCGGGCAGGCGACCAGCGACCGCTTGCCCGGCCGGCGCCCGGCGAAGAAGGCGGCGAGTTCCTCCGGGCCACTCCGCTCGGGAAGGCCACGACGTTCCAGCGAGTTCAGGAGCGACAGCATGTCGGCCTGGCGCCACATCACGCCTTTGGGCCGGCCGGTGGTTCCGCCGGTATAGAGCAGGATCAGGTCGTCGTCGGAACGGGCCCGGCCCGGCGCGACGGTGTCCGGGCCGGCGACAGCGTCCTCGTAGGGGACGGCCCAGCCGGGACACTCCCCCACCGCGCCGACGTGCAGCCATGCCCGTACCCGGGGGACGCGGTGCCGGACCCGTTCCACCACCTCGGTGTATTGCCCGTCAAAGACGACCGCCTCGGCGTCGGAGTTGTCCCAGAGATAGGTCAGTTCATCGTCGATGTAGCGGTAGTTCGTGTTGACCGGCACGAGCGACACCTTCAGAGCGCCATAGAACGACTCCAGGTACTCGGGCCGGTTCGGCAAGTACTGCGCCACCTTGGCGCCGGCCTCCAGCCCGTGGGCCAGGAGCGTCGCCGCCAGGGCGGCGGCGCGGCGGTCGAACTCTGCCCAGGAGATGCGCCGGTCGCCGTGGATGGCAGCCGGCGCGTCCGGGAAGGCGGCGGCCACCTGCTCCCAAACGTCCGGAAAGGTCCAGGCCGTGGTGCCGGTCACAGCGATGGCGGCGACTCCCATTCCGGTGGCGTTCTCGTAGATCTAGGCCACGTCGCCGTCAGCCCGGCCGTAACCCGATTCCGCCCACAGCCTACGGGCCACGACCCCGAAACCCCCGCTGCTTGCCGAACAACGCGACGAGACCGGCCCGGGAATTCCTTCGGGCCGGTCTCGGAACTGCGTGTAGGCGATAGATACCTAGGCGATAGATCCAGTTTCAGGCGGTGCCGCGGCGCCGGTTGGTGAAGCGCAGGAGCGCGCCACCGAGCAGGGCCACGAGACCGGAGACTGCAGAACCGGCGAACGTCGCACCGGTCCGGGGCAGAGCCGCCGCCGGGGCGATGGCGTCCGGAGCCCGGGTGTCCTCGGCGGCCGGCAGCGCCGGAGCCGGCGGGGCCTGGACTGCCGGGAGCGTCACGATCGGGGCCGAGCCGATACCCGACTCGCTGGAGGCAGTAAAGGCGTTCACCGGGTCGATGATCTTGAGCGGGTCGAGTTCCGGGTCCACCCCGGCAACCTCGGCTGCGGTCCGACTGGGCGTGCCAGGAGTGATCGTGGCCCCGCCTCCCTCGGCCTGCAGGCACGACAACGCCAGCAGGCTCAGATCCAGCGAGCAGAGCTCGCTGTTGCCGAGCTGGCTGTCGGTGCCGATCTCGTTGCCGTTCAGACCGATGAGGTAGGAGTGCCCGGTACCGTCACTCTTCACTTCGGAGTGCAGGAGTACAACGCTGATGGCGTTGGCAATGCCGAGCTCGACACCGTTGGAGTAGGCGGTGCCGGTGCTCTTGCCCTTGGTCCACACCGCGTCGGACTCCGAGTGCAGGAGGGCGGCCTTCACGACGTTGGCTACGTTGGCCTTGACGAGCGCCGCCTCCGCATTCGAGTGGACGGTCTCCTCGTCCGCCGCTCCCGACTTCGAGATGGACGTCGCCCAAGGGGCGACCTCGAGCCGGATGGGGTTGCTTTCCCCGGTGTCGAGGAGCACGCCCTTCTGGTCATTGCCCACTTCGGTCTGGGAACCGCCGAGGCCGAGGACGATCTGTTCGTTGATCCGGAGGACCGAGGCATCCGCGGACGGCTTGTCCTTCTGAGCCTCCGTGTCGTTGGCCACGGCGCCCGTCTTGGAGATGTCGATCAGGGAGCCCAGCTTGAGGGCGACACCCGTCGCCTTCGCCGCAGGAGCAGGAACCTCGATGACGTCTGCCGCACGGGCGGTGAACGGTGAGAAGACAAGCAGGGCACAGGCCGGTGCCGCAGCGAGGATGATATGTCGGCGCATGCTTACCCCTTTCTGCACAAATAGGACGAAACAGCAGGCCGGCCAATCAGAGTACGCCCTTTGGCCACAAAAAAGGTGGACGTGATCACAATTTTTGGGCAATGGACAGCGCCGGGCATTACCTGAGTAATCGCTGAGACGCGATACGCGAGCCGACAATGCGGCTCGCGTATCGAATCAGACTTTGAAAGTTGGGATCAGGGGGCGAGGTCGAAGCGATCGTTGTTCATCACTTTGTTCCACGCCGTCACGAAATCGGCTACGAACTTGTCCTTGTTGTCGTCCTGGGCGTACACCTCGGCCAGGGCCCGGAGGATCGAGTTCGAGCCGAAGACGAGGTCGGCGGCCGTGGCCGTCCGCTTGAGCTCGCCGGTGTTCCGGTCCTTGCCCTCGTAGACATTTTCATCCGTCGCCGACGGACTCCACACGATGCCCATGTCGAGCAGGTTGACGAAGAAATCGTTCGTCAGCGTCTCGGGGCGATCGGTGAACACGCCGTGCTTGGTCCCGCCGTAGTTGATACCGAGCACCCGAAGTCCGCCGAGGAGCACCGTCATCTGCGGACCGTTCAGGTCGAGCATGAACGCCTTGTCGACGAGCCGCGTCTCCGGCGTCACCTTGTCGCCGCTCCGGAAGTAGTTGCGGAATCCGTCCGACTTCGGCTCCAGCACTTCGAACGACTCGACGTCGGTCTGGTCCTGGGAGGCGTCGGTGCGGCCGAGGGCGACCGGGACGGTGATGGTGTGGCCGGCGGCCTTTGCCGCCTGCTCGATGGCCGCCGCCCCGCCGATGACGATCGTGTCGGCCAGCGAGACCTTCTTCCCGCCCGACAGCGAGCCGTTGAAGTCCTGCTGGACACCTTCGAGGGTCTGGAGCGCCTTGGCCAGTTCGAACGGGTCGTTGACGTCCCAGTCCTTCTGCGGCGCCAGGCGGATGCGGGCCCCGTTGGCCCCACCCCGCTTGTCGGTGCGACGGAAGGTCGACGCCGACGCCCAGGCGGTGGAGACCAGCTGGGAGATCGACAGCCCCGAGCCCAGGATCTTGGCCTT
>JAICGL010000493.1 GCA_025923175.1 Acidimicrobiia bacterium | reverse complement strand
GGCGATCCCGCCGTTGGTGATGAAGCACTTCGCGCCGTTGATGACCCAGTCGGACCCGTCCTTCTTGGCCCGGGTGCGCAGCGATGAGACGTCGGAGCCCGCGCCGGGCTCGGTGACGCAGAAGGCGGCCAGCTTCACGTCGTCGGGCGTGCCGAAGCACTGGGGCACCCAGGTCATGATCTGCTCGGGCGTGCCGTTCCCCAGGATCCCGGAGACGCCGAGACCGGTGCCGAAGATCGCCAGGGCGATACCGGCGTCCCCCCAGAAGAGCTCCTCGTTGACGATGCCCATCAGCAGCCCGGTGGGGTCCTGGAAGAACTGGGCCATCGACTCCCAGCCGTAGAGGCCGATCTTGGCGGCCTCCTGGATGATCGGCCAGGGGGTCTCCTCCCGCTCGTCCCACTCGGCGGCGGCGGGTCGGATGGTCCGCTCGGCGAACTCGTGGACCCACTTCTGAATCTGCAGTTGGTCCTCGTTGAGGGCCAGGGAGAAGTCACCCATCGCTACACGGCTCCATGGTTTCGGCGTCCTAAGTTACTACTGGGTAGCATACCCCTCAGTAGCCGAATTTCAAGCCGTCGATTTCGTGACAAAACGGACAGGCGGCGCACCCGGGGCGCGCCGCCTGTCGAACGATCAGAACCTGGTCGGAACCGGCTAGCGGCGGCTTCCCGGAGGCGGCGGAGGCACCGACGTGGCCGTGGCCGCGGCCGCTTTGGCCGCTTCGGGATCGATCAGCTCGGTCAGCGCCGAGTTGATGAGATCGGCCGCGCCAGGCTGGGCCAGCACGGCGTTGACGGCCAGCGCCAGGCGCCGCTTGTACCCCGCCTCGGCCAGGCCGGCGAGCCGCTCGGGCACGCTGGGCAGCTCGGCCAGCCGATCGGCCAGCCGCTGCAGCCGCTCGATCGGGACGTGGGGTGCCAGCCACTCGAAGTTGACCACGAACGACGGCTTGAGGTCGGTGTAGCAGCTCCAGACGCCAACCGGCTTCCCCTCGACCTCGTAGACCGCCGTCACCGCCGGGTGGTCGCCGTGACCCCACTGCAGCTCCCGCCCGCGGTCGCGGGCGATGTGGTAGAGGCGGCGCACCGCATCGACGGCAGCCGGCAGGCACGACTCCTCGAGGGCGGAGAACAGGGCATGCTCCCCCTGGGTCCCGACGGGGGCCTCCCCGCCGCCGATGAGCCCGGCCGCGGCCCGGCTGGAAGAGACCGGCTCGGCGTCGCCAGCCAGCGCCGGAGCGTCATCCGTCGCGGCGTCGCTGCTCTCGATCACCGGCAAGTCTGCTTCGTCGGCGATGGACGGCTCGTTGGAGGTGGCGGGGGCCTCCCCTTCCTGCTCCGCCGCCTGCTCAAAAGGGGAGGACGCTCCCGTCGCCGAGGCCTTCCCAGGCCCCGGGCCGGCCGCCCCCGTGCCTGATGGGGCAGGAGCGGAGGTGGGAGCGGCGGACGGAGCCGACGCCTTGGGTGTCGGTGCAGTGACCGACGCTGTGGCCGAGGCGGCCGGCGCCGCCGGGGACGCCGTCACCTGCGCCTGTACCCCTGCCGTTTCCGGTGCGTCCGTCATGAGCGGTATCTCGGTCGAGATGCGGCCACCGTCGGCGTCCTCGCGTCCTCCGTCGGCCCGGAACACGCTGGGGATGAGGACCTCCACGCCCTCTTCGGCGTGGTAGCGGAGCCCGAGGGCGACGGACGCGAGACCGGGCCGGGCGCCGGCGTTCAGGTAGGCGACGACCTGGCGGACCTCGTCGCTCACGACGTCGACGGCCAGGATCAGCTGGAACCGCCCGGTGGCGAGGTTCTCGGTCACGGCGGACCGGAAGGTGTTCTCGTCCCACCCGAGCGAGCCGGCCCGGGCGATGGACGACACCTTGTCGAGCAGCGGCACTCCGGCCCGCACGGCGAACGCCCGGTCGAACTCCTCGTAGGGCGCACGCCAGAGGCCGGCGCCGACGGCGAGGGCAGCGCCGCCCATCGGCCGTCGCCCGGGGCCCTCCTGCCGGCCGCACTCCACCAGCACGATGCGACCGTCGACGCCTACGCCGAGCAGGTCGACCGAGGCGGTCGAGCCGATGCGGAAGTTGGCCGCCACGGCCAGCTCTCCGGGCCCGGGGCTGGGCAGGAGCGACGGCGACTGGACGAGCAGTGTCTGTAGGGCCCGCTCGTCGTGCAGCGCGGGCTGAAGCGGGTGCCAAGGTTGGCCTGGGCGGCGGATGAGCATCACGAACCTCCGTCGAGTTCGTCCCCGAGCTCCGAGTCGACTGGGAGGCGGGAATCTACCACCCAGTGTCGGGGGCGGCACTGGCGTGAAGCGACCACGACACGGTCAAGTGGACATTCGGTACGGATGGGCGATTCCCCTACCTCCCGTGACATAGGGGCCGAACCGAGGCCCGCCGCCCGACTGCCAAGGAAAATCTTTCCTCCGCGCTCAACCCGCCGGTCCGGCGTGCCGATGAAATCTCTGGTGAGTGGGACTGACGCAGCCCCCTCGTAACTGACGGTGTCTTCTGATCCTCCCCCAGGAAGACATCTGCAGGCGAGGGGGCTGTGTCGCGTCCGGGCGCCGGTAGGGTCCCCCGGCCGTGGAACCCATCGTCGAGATCACCCCTGGGAAAATCCGCGGCACCGCTCTGGGGCCGCTGTCGGTCTTCCGCGGGATCCCCTATGCCAGCCCGCCGGTCGGCCCGCTCCGCTTCGGGGCGCCGCAGCCTCCGGAGCCGTGGACGGGCGTGCGGGCGGCGACGGCGTTCGGCCCGGCACCGGCCCAGTCGGCGATCGACGTCGAGTACGTGCCGGGCTTCAGCCTGTGGGAAGGCATCGGCCGCACCAGCGAGGACTGCCTGACCCTCAATGTCTGGACCCCGGGGCTGACCGGCCGGCGGCCGGTGCTGGTGTGGATCCCCGGCGGGGCATTCCTCAAGGGCGCCGGCAGCCAGGATCTCTACGACGGGTCGACCCTGGCCCGGCGGGGCGACGTCGTCGTGGTGACGGCCAACTACCGGCTCGGCCTGTTCGGCTTCCTCGGCCTCGACGACGAGCGGTTCGCCGGGAACGCCGGCCTCCTCGATCAGCTGGCCGTGCTCGATTGGGTCGCCGACCACGTCGAGGCCTTCGGCGGGGACCCGGGGAACGTGACACTGATGGGCGAGTCGGCCGGGGCGATCTCGGTGGCGGCACTGATGACCGCGCCCCGGGCCGCGGGCCGGTTCCACCGGGCGCTGTCCCAGAGCGGCGCCGGCCGGCGGCTGCCCTCGGCCGGGAAGGCGGCCGAGTTGGCCGACCGGCTCCTGACCCGGCTCGGGCTCGACCGCGCCCGGTCCGGCGATCTGTTCCACGTGCCGACCGAGCGGCTGCTGTCAGCCCAGGTGGCGGTGTCGGTCGACGTCCGCCGGGACGACTTCGGCGCCGGCTTCCAACCCTGGCTCGACGGCGACGTCCTCACCGGCCAGGCGGTGGACGGGCTGGCCGCCGGCTGCGCCGATGGCGTGCCGTTCCTGGCCGGCACCACCGAGCACGAGATGAACCTGTGGCGGGTGCTGCTGCCGGCGCTGCGCAGGCTGGACGACGCCGGCCTCGTTGCCGGGGTCCAGCGCCTGG
>JAICGL010000492.1 GCA_025923175.1 Acidimicrobiia bacterium | reverse complement strand
GTGCTCCTCCCCGGCGGGTTCGGGACGATGGACGAGGCGTTCGAGCTGCTGACGCTGGTGCAGACGGGCAAGTCGCACCCCGCCCCCGTCGTCCTCCTCGAGGTGCCGGACGGCACCTACTGGGCCAGCTGGAAACGGTTCGTGGAAGACGAGCTGATGGCCCGGCGTCTGATCTCGCCCGACGACCTCGACCTCGTCCACATCACCGACGACGTCGACGACGCCGTCCGGGAGATCGAGGGGTTCTACTCCAACTACCACTCGATCCGCTTCGTCGACCGGGCCCTGGTCATCCGCATGCGGCAACTGCCGTCCGACGAGGAACTGGAGAATTTCAACGAGGAGTTCGCCGACATCGTCACCCACGGCCGGATCGAGCCCGCCCAGGTGTCGCCGGCCGAAGTTGCCGACCACGACCACATCGACCTGGCCCGGATCCGCTTCCGCTTCGACCGCACCCACTGGGCCCGTCTCCGCAGGCTGATCGACGCCATCAACCACCCGGCCACCGCCGACGACGCCCCTCCGGCCACTCGGGTCGTCTCCGACGAGCCGGATACGGTTTCCGGCGATGCCCCGCATGGCTGAACCTGACAGCGTCGGGCTGGAGGAGATCGCCGGCTGGTTGCGAGCCGCCCAGTCGGTGGTCGTGCTGACCGGGGCCGGAATTTCCACGGAATCGGGCATCCCCGACTTCCGGGGGCCGCAGGGCACCTGGACCAAGGACCCCAACGCGGAGAAGCTCTCCAACCTCCACTACTACATGACCGACCCGGAGGTGCGGGTGGCCAGCTGGCAGGCCCGGCTGGTGCACCCGGCGTGGACGGCGGAGCCCAACGCCGGGCATCGCGCCCTGGCCGAACTGGAACGCAAGGGCTACGTCGACACACTCGTCACACAGAACATCGATGGCCTCCACCAGAAGGCAGGCTCGTCGCCGGACCGGGTCATCGAGATCCACGGAACGATGCGGGAAGTCGTGTGCATGTCCTGCGGGGAGCGGGCGCCGATGCAGCGGGCGCTCGACCGTGTGCGGTCCGGCGAGGCCGATCCGCCGTGCCGGACCTGCAGCGGCGTCCTCAAGTCAGCCACGATCTCCTTCGGGCAGAGCCTCGTGGCCGAGGACCTGATTCGCGCTGAGAAGGCAGCCCAGGACTGCGACGTGTTCCTCGCCCTCGGGACGATGCTCACGGTGTACCCGGTGGCGTACCTGCCACAGCGGGCCCTCGAAGCCGGCGCCCGTCTGGTGATCGCCAACGCCGAGCAGACGCCCTTCGACGGGCAGGCCGACGCCGTGCTGCGCGGCAACCTGGGGGACCTCCTCCCCGGCCTCGTCGCACTCGTCTGATCGGCGACACCCGGGAATGGCAGCGGCCCGTGGGCCGTTGGCTCTAATGCTGACCGAACAGGTAGCATTTTAGGACGGCGGTCACCGCCCGAAGAGGACGTTTCAGGAGAAGGACATGGCGAACTTCCGCGAACTTCTGAAGAGCACCAAGGCTCAGATCCGTGAGATGACACCGGCGCAAGCCGAGCAGGTGCAAGGCGCCACCTTCCTCGACGTCCGGGAGTCCGACGAGTTCGAGCAGGGCACGATTCCGGGATCGGTCTTCATCCCCCGGGGCAACCTGGAGCTGTCCGTCGAGGGGAAGATTCCCGACAAGGACGCACCGGTCATCGTCTACTGCGCCGGCGGGGCCCGGTCGGCGTTCGCCGCCAAGAGCCTGGCCGAGCTGGGATACACCGACGTCGTCTCGATGTCTGGTGGGTTCAACCAGTGGAAGAACGAGGGTCGCAACTGGGTCACCCCCCAGTCGCTCTCGGCCGAGCAGCGCAACCGCTACCAGCGCCACCTCCTCCTGCCCGAGGTTGGCGACGCCGGCCAGCAGAAGCTGCTCGATTCGAAGGTGCTGCTGCTGGGTGCCGGTGGGCTCGGCTCCCCCGCCGCGCTCTATCTCGCCGCCGCCGGTGTCGGCACGCTGGGCATCATCGACATGGACGTGGTCGACGCCTCCAACCTGCAGCGCCAGATCCTTCACAACATGGATCGGGTCGGCGAGCGCAAGGTCGACTCGGCCAAGAAGACGCTGACCGCCCTGAACCCCGACGTGAACGTCGTGACCTACGACGTGCGCCTCGGCGCCGACAACGTCCTCGACATCATCGACGGCTACGACCTGATCGTCGACGGCACCGACAATTTCCCGACCCGCTACCTGGTCAACGACGCCGCGCTGCTCAAGCGGATCCCGGTGGTGCACGGGTCGATCTTCCGCTTCGAAGGGCAGGCCACGGTCTTCGCCCCCTACGAGGGTCCCTGCTACCGCTGCCTCATCCCGGAGCCGCCGCCGCCGGAACTGGCGCCGTCGTGCGCCGAGGCCGGTGTGCTCGGCGTGCTGCCGGGCATCATCGGGTCGATCCAGGCCATCGAGGCCATCAAGGTGCTCCTCGACCTGGGCGACCCGCTGATCGGCCGGCTCCTGGCCTACGACTCGCTGGAGCAGTCGTTCCGGACGTTCAAGGTCAACCGCGACCCGAACTGCCCGTCCTGCGGTCCGGACGCCAAGGAGATCGTCATCGCCGAGTACGACGAGCTCTGCCTGCCGCACGCCGTTCTCGCCGACGGCAGCACAGTGGGGCACTAAAGCTCGGCGTCAGACCGACCCGTAGTCGCCGGCGTCGCCGAAGTGGAAGACCTGGCCGTTGGCGGTGAGCATCCAATACCCGGCGCCGCCGGTTGACTCAATCGCGGTCACCGGGCTCGCCGGAGGATGCCCGCCGAGCGAGCCGTAGAACCCGTCGGTGAAGGCGAAGATCCCGCCGTCCGAGGCCACCAGCCAGTAGCCGCCTTCGGGCGCGGTCGCCATTCCGACGACCGGCTTGTTCAGCACCATCGCGCCGGTCGAGCCGGAGAACTTGGCGTCACCGAAGGCGAAGATCCCGCCGTCCGAGGCCACCAGCCAGTAGCCACGGCCCGACGGCGTCGCCGCCATCCCAACGATCGGCTTGTTCAGGGCGATGTTGCCGGTCGACCCGTAGAACGCCGCGTCACCGAAAGCGAAGATCCCGCCGTCGGTGGCCACCAGCCAGTAGCCACGGCCCGACGGCGTCGCCGCCATCCCGACGATCGGCTTGTTCAGGGCGATGTTGCCGGTCGACCCGTAGAACGCCGCGTCGCCGAAGGAGGAGATCCCGCCGTCGGTGGCCGTGACCCAGTAGCCCTGGCCGTTCACCGTGCGCGCCATCCCCACGGCCGGGCGGCCAGCTTGGATTGAAGCCGAACCCTTGAACGGCGCATCGCCGAAGGCGCGGACGGTGCCGTCGGTCGCCACCAGCCAGTAGCCCTGCGCGGTCGGGCTGCGGACGACGTCGACGTTCGACGGCGGAGGCGGCGGAGGCGGAGGAGGCGGAGGAGGGGGCCCGTTGACCCGGTCGAAGCTGGCCGTGTACGTCTGGTTCGCTGCCGGCGCCACGATCTGGTGCGTCTGGGGCTTCCCGTCCGACCATGACCGGAAGTAGTAGGTGCGATCGGGGTAACTCTGCGGGCTCGGAGCGTGGACGGTGAACTCCATGTTCGCCCAGGCGGTGACGGTCGCCGCCCCCTT
>JAICGL010000491.1 GCA_025923175.1 Acidimicrobiia bacterium | reverse complement strand
GGAACGAGCCGCACCGGTCGGCTCCGGCAGCAGCTTCATACCGTGATGCTGGGCGGCTTTCGCCGCCCCCCGCCCGGCCTCCGCCGGGCTCCTCCGTAGCTGGGCTTCGCCCCGCCGGCCGTGTCAGGTGAAGGCCCACCGACTCGCTCGCTACGATCCGGCCATGTATCCCGGACACTGGGGCCAGGTAGCGCCCGACAAGCCCGCCGTCATCATGGGCGGCACCGACCATGTCGTCACACACGGCGAGCTCGACGAGCGCTCGACGCGCCTCGCCCGCGTATGGCAGAACGCCGGGCTGCGACCCGGCGACGGTGTCGCGCTCCTCATGGAGAACCAGCCCCGCTTCATGGAAGTCGTGTGGGCGGCGCTCCGCTCCGGGCTGCGAATCACGCCGGTCAACCGGTACCTGACCGCATCCGAAGCGGCCTACATCATCAACGACTGCGACGCCCGGGCCCTCGTGACGTCGTCGGAGCTGGCTCTGCTCGCCACCGAACTCGCAAGCATGATTCCTGGCTGCAAGCACCGCCTCTCGGTCGACGGCCTGGTGTACGGCTACGACTCCTACGAGGACGCCCTCGCCGCCGTGCCGGCCGATCCGCTCGAGGAGGAGCCGCTCGGGCAGCTCATGTTCTACAGCTCGGGGACAACGGGCCGGCCCAAGGGAATCGTCCGCCCGCACTCGAACCGGCCGGTCAAGGAGGGCACACCCCTCTCCGGGCTCGGGGCGCTGTTCGGTATCAACAACGAGAGCGTGTACCTCTCCCCCGCCCCGATCTACCACGCCGCGCCGCTGGCCTTCTGCGTGGGCGCCACCAGCGTCGGAGCGGCAGTCGTGCTGATGCCGCGTTTCGATCCGCTCACGGCGCTGGCCGCGCTGGAGCGGCATCGCTGCACACACAGCCAGTGGGTGCCGACGATGTTCTCCCGCATGTTGAAGCTCCCGGAGGAAGACCGCACACGCTTCGACCTTTCGGCGCACAAGGTGGCCATCCACGCCGCCGCCCCCTGTCCCCGCCCGGTCAAGGAAGCGATGTTCGAGTGGTGGGGGCCGATCATCCACGAGTACTACGCCGGCTCGGAGCTCAACGGCCTGACGTATGCAGGACCGCAGGACTGGCTGGCCCACCCCGGCACCGTCGGCAGGGCCGTCGTCGGCGTTGTCCACATCTGCGACGAAGAAGGGAACGAGCTGCCCCCGGGCCAGTCCGGCCTCATCTACTTCGAAAACGAATCAGCGACGTTCGAATACCACAAGGACGACGAGCAGACCCGGTCCTCCCGGCACCCGTCCCACCCGAACTGGTCGGCGCTCGGCGATGTCGGCTACCTCGACGAAGAGGGGTTCCTGTACCTCACCGACCGGGCCACGTTCATGATCATCTCGGGCGGCGTGAACATCTATCCCCGGGAGATCGAAGACGTACTCGTCATGCATCCACTGGTCGACGACGTGGCCGTCATCGGCGTGCCCGACCCCGATATGGGCGAAGCGGTGAAGGCGATCGTGCAGCTGGTGCCCGGCACGGCCGGCGCGCCGGATCTGGCCGACGAGCTGATCGCCTTCGCCCGGGAACGGCTGACGCACTACAAGTGCCCCAAGTCGGTCGATTTCGATCCGCAGCTCCCCCGCCTGCCGACGGGCAAGCTGTACAAGCGTGTCCTGCGCGACCGGTACTGGGATGACCGCATCAACAGGCTGGCGTGACAGGTACGCCCGGTTTGGTATCGATCGTGTGACGACCGGGTGACACGGCAGGTCCTGACTGCCAGCTGTTCGAACTTTCTGGGCCAACACAACCAACGAGTTTCGGCTGGGGCGGCCGGGACGTCATCCCCCCCGGGAGACCAACCAGATGCCAACCCAGCTCCGGCGCACTCCCCCGCGCCGTCCGTGGATCATTGCGGCACTCGCCGCCCTCTTCGCTGCAGCCACCCTGGCGCCCGGCGCCACTGCCGGCGAGCCGCTCCTCAAGCTGCCCGTTGACCTCCCCGCCCACCTCGCCAAGGGCGGAAAGGTCGTTCCTCCGAAGTCCGGCACGTGGGTCGGAACCTACGAGGAGAGCAGCGGCTCACAGATCGTGAAGCAGAACCGGCTCTTCGACATGGAGGAGCTGATCGGCCGCAAGGTCGACGTCGACCACAACTACACCGCATGGAACGAGCCGTTCCCCGGGTGGCGAGAGAAGTGGGACATCGCCCACGGCCGGGTCCCATTCGTATCGTGGGCCAAGACATCGACGTCGGCCATCAACTCCGGCCGATACGACGCGATGATCAAGAAGCGGGCCGCCGAGGTGAAGCAGTTCGGGCACCCGATCCTGCTCGAATGGTTCTGGGAGATGGACGGGCGCCGCAACCGGCACATCGCCAAATCACCGGCGTCGTTCATCGCAGCCTGGAAGCGGATCCACCGGATCTTCGATCGGGCCGGCGTCGAGAACGTCTCATGGGTGTGGTGCCCCAACGCCTGGGGATTCCACACAGGCGAAGCGCAGAAGTACTACCCCGGTGACGAGTACGTCGACTGGATTTGCGCCAACGGCTACAACTGGGCACCGGGCCGAGACGGTGACCAGTGGCGCTCCTTCGAGTGGATCTTCCAGGACTTCTACGACTGGGCCGTCAAGCGGGGCAAGCCGCTCATGATCGGCGAGTTCGGTGCGCAGGAACGCAAGCATGGCGAGAAGGCGGAGTGGATCAGGGAAGCGGCGCAGACCCTGAAGACGAAGTTCCCCGAGATCAAGGCCGTCGTCTACTTCAACGTGAAGAAGCGCTACGACTGGCGCATCGACACGAGCTCAGCTCGCAGCGCATGGAAGTACCTGGCCAGGGAAGTGCGGCCGGACCAGTAGCACTGGCGGCGAGCGGCCACCGGCTCAGGAAGTGCAGACGTGACCTGAAGCCGGTGGCCGGCCGTCGACGATGTAGGCGTCGACGAGGCGGCGAACGCAGGCCGAGTAGTAGTAGGCCACGTGCTCGGCACCCTGGCGCAGCACGAGGACGCCGCGCTCGAGTTGACCGGCCAATGCCTCCGCCCAGGCCTGCGGCGTTGCCGGGTCACCGGTCGTGCCCACCACCATGATCGGCGGCGCGCCGGCCGCCCGGGTGGGCTTCACCTCGAGCGTGGCGGGCACCGACCACATCCCGCACGACAGCGCCGCCCAGGTGAAGATCGGGCCGAAGACCGGGGCGTGGGCCTTCGACGCTTCGGCCAGCGGCGGGTAGGCGGAAAGCTCCCGGGGTGCCGGATGGTCGAGGCAGAGGATCGACTGGCGGGCGTCGGCAGCGTTGCTCGCCCCGGCGTTCTGGTAGTTGCTGGCCAGGGTGGCCAGCGGCGACCCGTCGCCCCGCTCGGCGGCGGCCAACGCGTCGCCCAACGATGCCCACTTGGACCGGGCCGTGAGGCGGCTCATCATCCCGCTGACGAAGTCATCGACGCCGACGATCCGCCCGCCCGACGCCTTGAGGGGCTCCTGGCGCACTCGGTCCATGAGAGCGAGAAGCGCCTGGGTCCGGTCAGGGTTGGCGGGGCGCCACTTGCACGTCGTCGTCTTGTCGCACCAGGCGAAGAAGGAACGCAGCGCAGCCTCGAATCCCTTTGC
>JAICGL010000490.1 GCA_025923175.1 Acidimicrobiia bacterium | reverse complement strand
GGTGCCGATGTCTTCGTCCGGGGGGACAACGAGGCGGCCAGCACCGACAGCCGCCAGTTCGGCCCGCTCACAGCGGCGTCCGTCCGAGGGCGAGCTTTCTACCGCTATCTCCCCGAGGAGCGCCGGGGTCGGCTCCGCACGCGTCGGTAACACCCGACGCCTCGCGCGCTCCGTCAGCGGAAGTTGCCGGTTACGAACGGCGCCATTAGCGTCCCGGGCCGAGCCGCCGGGGGGAGGCATTGTTCATGATGCGCGCGCTCCTCCGCACGATGATCGTCGTCGGGATGTGCCTGGTGGTCGCGTCGCCGGCAGAGGCCGCCCGCGGCGGGCCCTCCCGGGAGCAACTGCAGCGTCGCGCCGACAAGGCCGCCGCCCGCTACGACCGGGCCGTGTCCGTGCTGAGCAGGCTGGGCGACGACATCGGCAAGCTCGAGCGCAAGATCGGTGCCGCCGAGAGGAAGATCGAGCCGCTGCGGGCTGCCGTGACCCGCCGGGCCGTGGCCGTCTACACGAGCGATCGGGGGATGGCGGCGGTCTCGGGGTTCAGTACCGGTGACGATCTGGTCGAATCCGCCCGGGGGGCGATGCTGGCCTCGATGGCCAGTGCCGCTGACTACGCCGCCATCCAGCGGATCGCCGAGGCAACCGCCGGGATCGCCCGCCGGCGCGACCAGCTGGTAGCGCGCAAGGCAGAGCAACAACGCACGACCGACGAGCTGCGGGCCGAGCGCCAGAACGTGGACAAGGCCCTCTCGTACCTCGAGCGGCGGGAGCAGGCGCTCCAGTCGCGGCTGGTGCCCCGCCCCCGGGCCAGTCGCAGCGAGCGGGAACCCTACGAAGCGCCGTCGGGTCCCATCCCGGTCGTCACCGATTTCACCTGCCCCATCCGGGGTCCGCACACCTTCAGCAACACGTGGGGCGCGCCCCGGGGCGGCGGCCGACGCCACGAGGGCACCGACCTGATGGCCGCCCATGGCACCCCGAACGTGGCCGTGGTGTCGGGGACGTTCAGGACCCACCACTCCCGGCTCGGCGGGCTCTCGGTCTACCTGCGCGGCGACGACGGACACACCTATTACTACGCGCACCTCTCCAAGGTCGTGGGGCCCGACCGGCGGGTCGCTCAGGGCGAGATCATCGGCCTGGTGGGCAGTACCGGCGACGCCACCTCCCCCCACACCCACTTCGAGTTCCACCCGAATGGGGGCCGGGCGGTCCCTTCCTACTCGTTGCTCCGGGCTCACTGCTGACGGGACGTTCTGTCCCCGGGGGCACCCCCGAACTACCGGGGGGAGCGGTAGCCTGGAAGTTCGCATCCAGTGCCGTCCCAGCCTCTATGGAGTGACATGCCGGAGCAACGCCGTCTTGACCGTGTCCTGGAGTCGGCCTACCTCGAGGGGCTCGCCGACCGTCCGGTCGACGAGGTGTCGGCCATGAAGGCCGAGTGCACCGAGCTCGAGACCGAGGTCTCCTTCATCCGGCGCCTGGCCCAGGGTCGGATCGACATCCTCGACGCCGAGCGTGACCGGCGGGCCAACGGTGGTTCCCTGGAAGACCTCATCAGCAGCCTGTCGAAGATCCTGGCCGACGAGGGCCCCCGGCCGACCCCCTCCCAGGCCCACCTGCCCCAGCGGATGGCGCCGTCGCCCGACATCGAGTGGACCCGCGGCCTGGAGCCGCTGGTTGGCGACTCGACCCTGGTCCGGCTGCCCGACCTGAGCGACGCCGAGCTGGCCGACGCCCGGGAGCAGCTGGCCTCGCTGGAGCGCGAGGTGTCGGCCAAGCGGCGCGCCCTCCACGAGGTGCTGCACACCCTCGAGATGGAGCTCGCAGAACGGATCCAGGCGGCTCGGTCGTGACCCTCGGGGGACCGGGGGTGTCCCCCGGACAATGGCGGCGTGAGCCGCTCGGGGAGGCGTCGTCGGAGTCGACGGGCTCGGCGGTCGAGGACCGCTGCGTGCTCGTCGTCGACGACGACGCCGTCCTACGCCGGGTCGTGCGGGCGGTCCTCGAGGCCGACGGCTTCCGAGTCCTCGAAGCCCACGACGGCGAGCAGGGCCTGAAGCTGGCCGCCTCCGAACGGCCGAGCGTGGTGATCCTCGATGTGATGATGCCGGGCCTCGACGGCGTCGAGGTCTGCCGCCGGATCGACCACCAGTCGACCAAGGTCCTGATGCTGACGGCCATCGGCGACGTCACCACCGAGGTCGCCTCCCTGGAGGCCGGGGCCCGCGGCTACCTGACGAAGCCGTTCAGCTCGATGGAGCTGCTGGACCGCGTCGAGGAGCTCCTCAAGCAATGAGCGAGCGCCGAAGCAACGAGGGGTCGAAGGGTTTTCAAGGAGCCGACCCCGACGTTGCTGAGGTGCGAGCAGAATCCGAAGGGGCGTCGCGCTGGGATCCCTCGCTGATCCCCGACCCGACGGCGGCCCTCGAGGCGCAGCTCCTCGTTTTTGCCAAGGAGCTGGGTGAGGGCTACCAGCGGGAGCGGGAGCGGGCCCAGCATCTCGAGCGGGCCCTCGGCGACCTCCGCCAGGCCTACCTCCAGACGGTGCGGTCCCTGGCCCTCGTGGTCGAGGCCAAGGACGCCAGCACGGGCCAGCACATCGAGCGTTGCCGCATGTACGGCATGGCCCTGCTCGCCGAGATGGGCATGGCCGACGAGAACCGGGAGGCGGAGTTCGGGTTCCTCCTCCACGACTGCGGGAAGGTCGGGATTCCCGAAAGCGTCCTCAACAAGCCCGGCCCCCTCACGGCGGCGGAATGGCGGGTCATGCGCACCCACCCGATCATCGGCTACCAGCTGGTGGCCGACATCCCCTTCCTGCGGACGGCGGCGCTGGTCGTGCGGTGCCACCACGAGATGTTCGACGGGACGGGCTACCCGGCCGGCCTCAAGAAAGAGGAGATCCCGCTGCCCGCGCGGGTCTTCTCGGTCGTCGACGCCTTCGACGCCATGACCGCCGACCGGCCGTACCGGGCGGCGCTGCCGGTCGAGGCGGCTGTCGAGGAGCTCCAGAAGATGGCCGGGACGCAGTTCGACCCCGAGGTCGTCCGGATCTTCGCCCCGCTGAGCGAGCGCCTGATCCCCCGCACAGCAGCTTGAGCGAGAACGTCGCGCTGGTCGAGCTGGGCGGCTTCATCCGCGATCAGCGCCGCCAGGCCCGCCTATCGCTCCGCAAGCTGTCGGAGCTCGCCGGGATCTCCAACCCCTACCTCAGTCAGATCGAGCGGGGGTTGCGGAAGCCCAGCGCCGAGATCCTCCAGGCCATCGCACGAGCACTGCGCATCTCGGCCGAGACCCTCTACGTGCGGGCCGGGATCCTCGAAGCCCGTGACGGCGACTCCGACATCGTTGACGACATCCTTCGGGACACCACGATCACCGAACGCCAGAAGCAGGTCTTGATCGAGATCTACCGTTCGTGCCCGCGCTCCGCCGCGCAGTGTTTGTGGGCGCCTCCGGCGCCCCCGCCCGGCCTCCGCCGGGCTCCTCCGTAGCGTGGGGCGTGCGCCCCCCGCCGGCCGTGTCCGGTGTCCATCCGGGGGTCTCTTAGGCCCCCTGTAGGATGCCGGACATGCCCGTGCGGAGCCTGGCGGTCCTCTCCAT
>JAICGL010000489.1 GCA_025923175.1 Acidimicrobiia bacterium | reverse complement strand
GCTTCCTTCACGTAGGGCAGATCCGGTGACGCGTCGTTGCCCGGCGACCAGTCCTCCCAGAGCCGGTCGATGAACGCAAGATCATTCATACCGACGATGCCGTCCGCCAGCGGCATCTGGAAGAAGAACGCGTACCAGGATCGCTTGAGCTGCGCCGGCGTGGTGACCATCCGGGCCATGAGCGATGCCCGGTGGGGGACCGCCATGGCCACCAGCCGGGCGAAGCGATCGGGGCGGTGGACGGCGGCGCCGTAGGCGGCGAAGGCGCCCCAGTCGTGCCCGATGAGCATCGCCGGGCGGTCAGCGGGACTGAAGGCGTCGGCCAGGGCGATGGCGTCGAGCGACAGCGCCCCTGGCTGGAACAGCCCGTCGTCGGGCACCGCCGTCGGGGCGTAGCCCCGCATCCACGGCGCCACGGCGTGGAACCCGGCTTCCGCCAGGTCGCCGAGCAGGGACGTCCAGGTGGGCGCATGGTCCGGAAACCCATGCAGGCACAGAGCAAGTTGCCCCTCGGCTGGCCCGTCCTCGAGATAGGCGAACTCGACCGGCCCGACGTCCTCGACGTCGGACCACGTGACGGTGACACGTCCTTCCTGAAGCATCGCCTGAGGATAGTGTGCGGCCCGGATGGAACCCTCAGGCCTCGAGCCCGAACCTCCATTGGCACACGACGCAAACGTCGACAGCGCCCGCTTCCGCACAATCCTCGGGCACTTCGCCACCGGCGTCACCGTCGTGACCGGGCACGGCCCCGACGGCCCCGCTGGTCTGGCGGCCAATTCGTTCACCTCGGTGTCCCTCGACCCGCCGCTGATCCTGGTGTGCATGGCTCACACGTCGTCGACCTGGCCGGCGATACGCGACAGCGGCCATTTCGCCGTCAACATCCTGGGGGAGCACCAGGAGGACACCTGCCGGCGCTTCGGCGCCAAGACCGGCGACCGGTTCGAGGGCGTCGGGTGGACGACGGGCAAGACGGGTTCGCCGATCCTCCACGAGGCCATCGCCTACGTCGACTGTGTCATCGACGCCGAGCACGACGCCGGCGACCACGTGATCGTGGTGGGACGGGTCGTCGACCTCGGGCAACCGGCCGACGGCGGTCCGCTGCTGTTCTGGCGGGGCGGCTACGCCCAGCTCGGCCCATAGTGGTGCCACTGAGGGATCGGTAGCCGAGGTGGAACTCGGCGCCACCGTTGCCCTCGTGGCCCGGATCACCCTGGCTGCAACCTTCGGCTTCTCGGCCGCCACGAAGGTGGCGCATCGGCCCGAATTCGCCCGGGCTCTCCAGGACTTCGGCCTCCCCCGGAGCGACGCGCTGTCGTGGACGCTGCCGCTGGTCGAGGGCGGCCTGGCGCTGGCGTTGGTGCTGGTGCAGGGCGCGGCATGGCCGGCGTTCCTGGCAATTGCCGTGCTCGCCCTCTTCACCGGGGCCGTGGTGGCCAACCTGCTCGGGGAGCGGCCGGCGCCCTGCCCGTGTTTCGGGCCGCCGACCGCCGGCGCCCGACCGGTGTCGGCCGCCACCGTGGCCCGCAACGGCTACCTCGTCGCCCTCGCGGTGCTCGGCACCGGGTCGACGGACGGAGCTTCGCTCGGTGCTGTTGTCGCCGCCACCGCAATTGCCCTGCCCGTCACGCTGGTCGCGCTGCGGCGCTACGGCTAGGCCGCTACTTCCTTCGGCGGCCGTGCAACTGGCAGCCGACGCACACGCCACCGACCGAAGCGAGGGCTCCGAGCGCCGCTGCTGCCAACCCGAACACCCAGGCCGGGGCGCGATCGCCGACGGCCAGCACCAGTGTCCCCACCGCCAGAATTGCGGCATTCAGCAGGGCTGCGGTCCGCCACGGCGGGGTATATCCGTCGGACAGCATCGACCGAGTGGTGGCGGGGTCGAAGCGCTGCTCCACCAGCAGGGTAATCAGCCTCGGGACCGGAGAGATCTCGGGGCGGACCGCCGAGACCACCGACACGGCCGCCACCAGTGGGATCACCAACGGGGTCGAGAAGACGAACCCGGTGACGAGGACCAGAGCGAGGAGACCCTGGTCGAAGCGGGGCAGAGGGGGAGTGGAGGCCGTCACCGGGCTCTGTCGGACCCCGGGTGCGAAGAGCCGCCTCTGGGAGCGGATGTGCTGGTCGTCGGCTCAAAACGATGCTCTGCGGGGCAGGAATTCCAGGGGCGAGGAGGAGACTCGTCGAAAGCCCGAGTGCAACCCCACCGACCGCTCACCATTCGTTCTGTCATAACGGGAAGGAAGGGTAGCCAATGGCTGATGTCACCACTCTCGGGCAAGCCGGAGTCATCGCTCGGGGCCAGGCCGACGTCGCTCGCCTCCGGGAACGCAACCGGCAGCGGCGCTTTCAGCGGGGGTTGTTCTTCCTCATCCCTCTGGCCGGGTACTTGTGGTGGCGGGAGTTCAGCGTCGATCCGGTCGTGTTCGGCTGGCCGCAGCTTCCGTCAGGGCTCGACATGTGGGCGCCGCAGCTCGTCCTCATCTCGCTGTTCGCCGTCGTGCTGTTGGTGCCGCTGCTGACCGCGGGCAAATCGCCGCACGTGCGGTTCCGCCCGTCGGAGATCGAGATCGGCTTCGCCGATGTGCGGGGCATGGACGTCGTCCTCGAGGAGGTCGTCCGCACCCTCAACCTGTTCCTGGGCTTCAAGACCTTCCGGGAGGCGATGGGCGGCACGCCCCGGCGGGGCATCCTCTTCGAAGGCCCGCCCGGCACCGGCAAGACCTACATGGCCAAGGCGCTGGCCAAGGAGGCCGGGGTCCCCTTCTTGTACGTCTCGTCGTCGGCCTTCCAGTCCATGTACTACGGCCAGACGAACCGGAAGATCCGGGCCTTCTTCAAGGAATTGCGCAAAGCGGCCCGCGCAGAGGGCGGCGCGGTCGGGTTCATCGAGGAGATCGACGCTATCGCCGCCTCGCGGGCCGGCATGCGGATGACCGGTGCCGAGGGTGTGGCGCCCTCCGGCATCGTGTCGAGGTCGCAGGGCAAGGAAGGCATCGCCGGCATCGTCAACGAGCTGCTCATCCAGCTGCAGTCGTTCGACCACCCGACGAAGACCGAGAAGCTCCAGGGCTTCTTCGTCGACCGGCTGAACAACTGGCTGCCCGACCACCGG
Source organism: Acidimicrobiia bacterium (assembly GCA_025923175.1). Taxonomy (GTDB): domain Bacteria; phylum Actinomycetota; class Acidimicrobiia; order IMCC26256; family BP-133; genus BP-133. The sequence goes on along the minus strand of JAICGL010000489.1, from coordinate 482 downwards.
CAGCTGGCGAAGCGGCGCTCGACCCCGGCCAACGTCCTCGTCATCGGGGCCACCAACCGGGCCGACGACCTCGACCCCGCCCTGCTCCGCCCTGGCCGTTTCGACCGGTCGATCCACTTCGACCTGCCCAACCGGTCGGGCCGGCGGGCGATCATCGACTACTACCTCGACCGCAAGTCCCACGCCCCCGAGCTCGACCTGGGTGACCGCCGGGAGGCCCTGGCCGCCATGACCTCCGGCTACTCGCCGGTGATGATCGAGCATCTCTTCGACGAGGGCTTGGTCTGGGCGTTGCGGGACGGGCGGGACGCCATGACGTGGACCGACGTGCAGCAGGCCAAGTTCACCGAGGAGATCGGCCTGGCGCAGCCCGTGACCTACACCGACGAGGAGAAGCGCCGTATCGCCACCCACGAGGCCGGTCACGCCACCGTGGCCTGGCTGCTCGCCCCCGGGCGGCGCCTCGAGGTGCTGTCGGTCAT
>JAICGL010000488.1 GCA_025923175.1 Acidimicrobiia bacterium | reverse complement strand
GACGAAGGCCGCGTCGGCACCGGCGCAGGCCTCGGCCAGCGAGCCGGCGCCGACGTCGATCGCGCCCCGATCCACCGCCCGGGCCAGCCGTTCGGCGTCGGCGTCGTAGCCCTGCACCCGGTGCCCGGCCCGGCGGAGGGCGAGACCGAGCGACCCGCCGATGAGGCCGGTGCCGACGACGGCGACGGTTCCCATTACTCCGGCAGGTCGTCCCGCAGGCTGCGGGCGCCTTCGAGGTAGACGTGGTGCAGCTCGTCGCGGCGGCGCTCGCTGTAGACGTGCATCAGGACCCGGACGCACAGCGGCATCCCGTGGGCGATCCCGAGCTCCCGGGCGCAGAGCAGCGGCACGTCGCCGAGGCCCAGCGCCCGGGCCGCGGCGGCCGGGAACTCGCTGGTGACGTCGTCGGTGGCCGTGAAGATGATGCTGACCAGGTCGTCGTGGTGGACGTCGTTGCGGGCCAGCATCTCCTTGACCAGCCGCTGGGTCTTCTCCGAGACCTCGTCGCGGGTGTCGGCCTCGAGGGTGATCGCTCCGCGCAGAGCAAGCAGCCGAGGCTCCCGTGCCGTCATGGCCGAGAGAGTATGCGATGGCGCCAGGAGTTCAGGCTCTGCGGTCAGCCCCCCGCCAGAGGTAACGACGTAGCGGGCGCTAGCCCGCTAGTCAGGAACGGACGAGGTGACGCGCCGGGCCAGGAACGCGCCACCCCGCCGTTCTGTATCGAGCGCCTGCTGGAAGGCACGCTGCTCACGCACCTGCGCTCGATCTGGCGAGCGGCCCTCGAGCCCGGGAATCAAGGCGAACGACCGCTCGGAAGGGACAGGCATCAGCCCGGCGGAAGCGAGGGCCTCCTCGCAACGCCGCTGGGCCCAGCGACTCGTCGCCCGCCCCACAGCGACAACTGCGACTCCGACGCCCACAGCCCACTCGACTCCTGCCACGCCACAATGGTGCGCAATTCGCACCTCATTGTCAAGAACTTCGTATAAATCCGGTAAATCGAGCGAAAGCTCTGTCCCGAACGCCGAACTGTGCGGGAATGCTTGTAGAAGCGCTCACTATCGAGCAGTATCGACAAAGCGACACGCAGAGCGCACGGCGACAGACGAGGTGGGACGGACCGTGGCCATACCGTCGAAGAGCGAGAGCGAAGAGCAGCCCGGGGGTGTCGACTGGGCCTCAGTCGGCCAGTACATCGGGGAGCACCGCCGCCGCCTGGGCCTGTCGAAGAACGAAGCCTCCAGACGAGCCAGGGTTTCGAACACGACATGGCGCCAGATCGAGGCCGGCCAGAACGATCACCCCACCGACGAGACGCTCGTCCGGATGGCCAGGGCTCTCCTGCTGGATCCTGCGGAGCTCATGCGCCTGTGCCAGCGACGCTATGTCGAGGCACCGTCGGTGCGCGATCTGCCGCCGCTCGGCCCGCCCATGGCCCTGCTTGAGGTCCTCGAATCCGACCGGCGCCTCGATCCCCGGGCCCGGCGGGTCCTTATGGAGCTGTACGACCTGCTGGCCTCACGCTGACGTTCCGTCCGCCGGCGCCAGCGAGGCGGCGAGCCGGGAACGGAGACGATTGAGCTGGACCCGGACGAGCTGCAGCGCCCGGTCCTGGTCGGCACCGATGACGGCCACGATCGTGTCGTCGTCTCGGACCTCCATCCCGCCCTCGCTGTCGCGTAGGTCGACCACTCTCAGCAGGGCGGGGCGGACGGGCTCGGGATCCTCGACTTCGTAGTCGTAGGCCACGGATCCGAAGGCGCGATCGAGGGTGTCCTGCTGCTCCTCACACCACCGCTCGATGAACGCGACGTTGTCCTCTAGAGCGGCCACCCGCATCGCTAATGCTCTCAGTTGGTGCGCCTGCTCGTAAGTGTCTTCCATCCCGCCTGTCCGTCTCGCGGAACAGTGCCCCAATGCCACTCTTTATCCACTTCCAAGACGTGTCAACCCAAAGAAAACGCCGACGAAATGTGACCGCAGGCAGCTATCAAACAACAATCGCTCTACTTGCTCACACTGACAACATCCCATTCACACAAAGGAATTCTCTGACCTCAAAAATCTCTCAGACCTCGGAAATTTCTTTTTCAACGGCGGCGTACAGCGCACGAATTTCGGTCTGTGTAAGCGGCCGCCATTGACCCGGAGCGAGCCTCTGGTCACGCAGTGGGCCGAAGCGCGTGCGCACGAGTCGACGGACGGGGTGGCCAACCGCCTCGCACATCCGCCGCACCTGCCGGTTCCGGCCCTCGTGGATGACGATCTCGAGGGCGGCGCCGGTGGGGGTCGTCTGGGCGAGGCGGGCCTTGGCGGGGGCGGTGCGGCCGTCGTCGAGATCGACGCCCTCCCGAAGGCGGCGCAGCGCCGCCCGGCCGGGCACGCCAGACACCTCGGCCAGATAGGTCTTCGGTACCCCGTGGCTCGGATGGGTGAGGCCATGGGCGAGCGGCCCGTCGTTGGTGAGAAGCAGGATCCCTTCGGTGTCCCAGTCGAGCCGGCCGACGGGGTAGACCCGGGGCTCGGCCGGGACGAGGTCGACCACCGTGGGGCGGCCTTCGGGGTCCTGGGCGGTGGTCACGACCCTGGGCGGCTTGTTCAGGAGGTAGTAGACGAGCCCCGGGCGGACGGGGATGGTGACGCCGTCGAGCGTGACCCGGTCGTGCTCCGGGTCGACTCGCCGACCGAGGGTCGCCAACTCGCCGTTGACCTCGACCCGTCCCTCTGCGATCAGGGCTTCGCAGGCCCGCCGGGATCCGAGCCCGGCCTGGGCGAGAACCTTCTGGAGCCGCTCAGCCTTCGGAGCGCTGCCCGCTCCGAAGGATTCTTCTGGCGGCTTCGCCGCCCCGGACGGGGCCCCAACCCCGTCCTCCTCCAGAGCATGGGGCCCCTGCCCCACGCCTGGCCGTTCCTTCGGAGGGCCGGTCAATCTGCAGCGGCGTCCCAGGCCGGATCGACGTCGCCCAGGGTCGTCTGGCCCTCGACGGGCCGGGCGGCGGCCGGCCGGCGACGGCGCACCGGGTCGAACCGGATACCGGTCCGGGACGACTCGGCCAGACGGGCCTCGAGCTCGTCCATCACGGCGGGGTCGGGAACGAGGTCGGCCAGGGCCGGAAGCTTGTCGAGCGACTCCAGCCCGAGCCGCTCGAGGAACAGCCGGGTCGTGCCGTACTGGATGGGGTGGCCGACGCCCTCCGTCCGGCCGACCTCCTCGATGTAGCCCCGGTCGAGCAGGCTGCGCACGACGCCGTCGACGTCGACACCCCGCACCGCCGAGAGCTGGGAGCGGGTCACCGGCTGCTTGTAGGCGATGACCGCCAGCGTCTCCAGTGCGGCGTTCGACAGCCGGGCGTGGCGGCCTTCAAGGAGGTAGCGCTCGACGTAGGGGGCCAGGTCGGGGTGGGTCTGGAACCGGTAGCCGCCGGCCACCTTGGCCAGGACGAACCCCCGTCCGGAGCACTCCGCCGCCAGGATGGCGCACAGCCCTTCCACCTCGGCCACCGGCCGCTCGAGGAGCTGGGCGAGCATCTGCGGCTCGACCGGCTCTGTGGCCGCCATGAGCACCGCCTCGATGGCCCGCATCCACTCGTCCGGCTGCCGTGGCGGCTCCGGCTCGGGT
>JAICGL010000487.1 GCA_025923175.1 Acidimicrobiia bacterium | reverse complement strand
GGGGAACCGGGAAGTCAACTCGCTCCCCCCGGCCTCCACGAGCGCCCCGGCCATGTCAGTCTTCACGATGCCGGGCGCCAGGGCGGTGACCCGGACCCCCGGGGCCAGCTCCAGCGCCAAGGCCTTGGTGAGGTGGATGAGGGCCGCCTTCGTTGTTCCGTAGACCGGCACCAGGCCCGGCGTTCCCAGCCCCCCGATGGAGGCGACGTTGATCACGCACCCGCCCCGCTCGGCCATCGCCGCCCGCCACGCCAACTGGGTCCACACCAGCGGACCCCGCACGTTGACCTCGAAGGTCTTGTCATAACGCGGCAGGTCGATCTCCATCGCCGGCCCCCAGAACGGGTTGGTGCCGGCGTTGTTGACCAGGATGTCGAGGCCGCCGAAGCGCTCCACCGTGGCAGCCACGCAGGCCTCGGCTTGCTCGGGAACTCCGGCGTTGGCGGCAAACACATCCACCTCGCCGTCGATCTCCGCCGCTGCCTTCTCGAGACCTTCCTGCTTGCGGGACGACAGCATGACCTTCGCTCCCGCCTCGGCGAAGGCCGTGGCGATCGCCCGGCCGATCCCCCGCGACGCCCCGGTCACCAGAGCCACCTGCCCGTCCAGTCGCAACTCCACGGTCAGGACCTCCGGCGCTGGCGGGTTGCGGACGGGACCGTCGTCGTGGCCATCACCTTCCAGCGCGCCAGGACATCGTTGCGCTCCCGCTCGTCCGACTTCAACAGGCGCTCGACGGCCATCCCGCGCATGAGGTGCTTCGTCAGCTCGTAGAAGGGTCCGGCGCCGTCGCCGAGCGCCTCGGTGCACAGCTCGGAGAGGCGTTTTCCGAAGCCGCGCTCAAGCGGGTAGAGACGCTCGAAGAGGTCGGCGTCGGCGCGGGCGGCCATCCACAATTCCAGCTGCGCGGTGAACAGCGGCCCCTCGAACGTGCTCCACATGAGATCGACGAAGGCCGACGGGCGGGCGGCGGTGGCGGTGGCGGAGAGCCGCGCGATGCCCGCCTCCAGCTCCTCCAGCCTCCGTTCACAGAGGTACTCGAGGGCGGCGAGGACGAGGTCGGAGCGGGTCGAGAAGTGGTGGACGAGCGCCCCTCGGGACACGCCGGCCCGCTCGGCGACCTCGACGGTGGTGGTGCGCCCGTAGCCATGCTCGGCCAGTTGCTCGATCGTGGCGTCGAGGATCGCCGCCTGCGTCGTCGCCGACCGCTCCTGGTTGGTGCGACGGGGCTTCATCGCCGGGCCACCACGATGTCGCTCCCCTGCCGGTCCCAGGTGGATGGGGTCACCCCTTCCGCCCGCAGCTGGTACTTGAGCACCCGCTGCACCGGGTTCTTGGGAAGCTCAGGGCGGAACTCGACGTAGCGGGGGACGGCGAAGTACGGGACCTTGTCGAGGCACCAGCGCACCAGCTCGTCCTCGGTCAACCCGACGCCGGCCCGCAGGACGGCGGTGACCTTGAGGTCGTCCTCCCCGAGGGCGCTAGGGACGGCGTGCACGGCCACCTCGGCGACAGCCGGATGGGCCATGAAAGCCCGCTCCAGCTCGAAGCTGGAGATGTTCTCGCCCCGGCAGCGGAGGTAGTCCTTCTTGCGATCGACGAAGAAGAAGTAGCCGTCGTCGTCGATGCGTCCGAGGTCGCCCGTGTGGAACCAGAGATTCCTCGTGGCCGCCACGGTGTCGGTGGGCCGCCCCCAGTACCCGTCGAACATGGCGCCTGGTTGGCGGGGTCGGGCCACCACCTCCCCGACCTCGCCGGCGGATATCTCACGGTCGTCGTCGTCGACGACGCGCACCTCGAAGGCAGGGTCGGCCCGGCCGGCGGAGCCAGGCGGGCCCTCCTCGTCGGGCGGGAGGCTGGTGAGAGGAGCGGCCTCGGTGAGTCCGTAGACGGAGTACAGACAACGGATGCCAAAACGATCGCGGTAGGTGTCGATCAGGGCCGGGGTGAAGGGCGCCCCGAAGACAAAGCGCAGCGTGCGGTTGGCCCGCTCCTCGGCGCTCTCGGGGGCCTGGGCGACGAGCGGGATCATCGCCCCGATGAGGGAAGCGATGGTCGCCTCGGTGCGGTTGACCTCGCCCCAGAAGCGCGATACCGAGAACCGGGTGTCGATGGCGGCACGGCCGCCGGTGATGAGCGTTCCGATCACGGCGATGAACTTGGCGTTGACGTGGAACAGCGGGTTGGGTGTGTAGAGCACGCTGTCGGCGCCCATCCCGAGGACGTGCGCCAACCGCCGTCCCGCCTCGACGACGTAGCGGTGGGAGAGCATGCACCCTTTGGACGGGCCGGTGGTTCCCGACGTGTAGACGAGCATGGCGAGATCGGACGGCGACACCGCCGCACTGACCGACGGCGGGCCGGCGCCGGCGAGATCGGCGAGGCGGTGGACCGACGCTCCGGGTACGACGGGCGGCTCACCCTCGTCGCCTCGCAACACCAGGTGGCGCAGGTCGACCAACCCGGCCGCGACCTCGCTGACCCGGCCGACGAGGGCCGCCTCGGTCACCACCACGGCGGCGCCAGCGTCGGCCAGCTGGTGACGGAGGAACTCGCCCCGAAAGGCGGTGTTGACCGGCACCTCGATCGCCCCCAGCAGGTTCGCCCCCAGCCAGACCAGGACCGCGTCAAGGCTGTTGTCGAGCAGCGTGGCGACGCGGTCGCCCGGCCGCACCCCCAGGGCCGCCAGCGCACCGGCCATCGATCCGGCGCCTTCCAGGGCTCCGGCGGAGGTCACCGGTTCGCCTGCCACGTCGAACAGGAGGCGGTCGCCTCCGGCCGCGGCCGACCGGAGAAGCTCACCGACCGTTGATCGGTCTTGACTGCCGTCCCGCATGTCAACAAAATACGCGCGCGTCTGTTTGTTTTCAACGCTGCTCCTATCATGAGCGGCGCGAGAGGGGGACGGGATGCGCTCTGCCTTGGCCCGTCTGCTGGTAGCCGCGGTCACGCTGGGCGGTGTGTTCCTGCCGGCTCCGGTCGAAGCCGGCGACGAAGTGCCCGGCGTCAACGCCGCCGATCACCGCGTCCGCTACCTGGTCCCGCCCAACCCGCTCAACCAGACCGACGGCATGGCGCTCGACGGCAAGGGTGGGCTCTTCGTCACCCAGGCCCTCTACAACCGGGTCGTGCGCGTCGACCTGAAGACGCTGGCCATCACGGCGATCGCCAACGAGACCGACGTCGTCCCGCTCCAGGCTCCCGACGACATCACGATGGGCCCGGACGGAAACCTCTACGTCACCGAGCTCCTCGGCCGGAAGGTCACCCGCCTCTCCCCCGACGGCCGGAAGCGCAAGGTCGTCGGGTCCAACCTCGGCGACGGCGGAACCGGCACCAACGGGATCGCGTTCAACGCCGAGGGCCGGCTCTTCGCCACCGACCTCTCCTTTGCCGACCCCTCCCACCCCGGAGGCCTGTGGGAGCTCGACCCGCACGGCATCAAGCCGCCAGTGCCCGTGGTTCGTCCCCTGCCCACACCCGAGGGGTTCGGCTTCGGCCCCGACGGACTGGCGTACGTCCCGCAGATGTTCGCCGGGCGCATCGACGTCATCGACGTCAACGCCCGCACGATCGTCCGGACCCTGGTCGACGGGTTCGGCTATCTCGTCGCGCTCAAGGTCGGCC
>JAICGL010000486.1 GCA_025923175.1 Acidimicrobiia bacterium | reverse complement strand
ACCGTCTGGACCGGCGGCGAGGCGCACCGCGCGCACGCGCTGATCATCGCCACCGGCGCCAAGGCGCGGATGCTCGGCCTGCCCGCCGAGGACCAGCTCATCGGCCACGGCGTGTCGACGTGCGCCACCTGCGACGGGTTCTTCTTCCGGGGCCAGGAGATCGCTGTGGTCGGCGGCGGCGACTCGGCCATCGAGGAGGCCACGTTCCTCACCCGTTTCGCCACCAAGGTGAATGTGATCCACCGGCGCGACGAGCTGCGCGCCTCGAAGATCATGCAGGACCGGGCCTTCGCCAACCCGTCGATCAACTTCATCTGGAACAGCGTCGTCGACGACATCCTCGGCTCCGAGAAGGTCGAGGCCCTCGCCCTCCGGGATACGAAGACCGGCGAGACGTCGGAGCTCAAGATCGGCGGGGTCTTCGTGGCCATCGGCCACGACCCCAACACCAAGCTGTTCGAGGGCCAGATCGAGCTCGACGCAAACGGCTACATCATCACCCACGACGGCGCCAAGACCTCGGTCCCCGGCGTCTTTGCCTGCGGCGACGTCCAGGACCACGTCTACCGCCAGGCCATCACCGCCGCCGGGTCGGGCTGCATGGCCGCGATCGACGCCGAGCGTTATCTCGAAGCCCAGGCCCATCAGTAAACTGGGAATCCTGGTCGCCCGGGGGGTGTTCTCGAAGGCGACTACGTGGAAAGGAACACTCGGTGTCCATCATCACCCTCTCCGACGGCGCCTTCGACGAGACCATCAACGGCTCGGACACGCCCGTCCTCGTGGACTTCTGGGCCGAATGGTGTGGCCCTTGCAAGATGATCGCCCCTGTCCTCGAGGAGATCGCCAGGGAGCAGGAAGGCAAGATCACGATCGGGAAGCTCAACGTCGACGACAACCCCGACACGGCCCGCCGGTACGAGGTCATGAGCATTCCCACGCTGATGGTGTTCAACAACGGCTCGCTCGAGAAGCGGCTTGTCGGCGCTCGCAGTAAGGGCCAGCTGATGGCCGAACTCGCCCAGTTCATCGGCGGCTGAGGTCTCCAAAGATCCGCCCCTGTCCGAGCCATTCCGCACCCTCGCCCCCGGCACCGAGGGCGAGGCGGTGCGTGACCTCCAGCAACGCCTCGCCAAACTCGGATTCGAAACGGCTGCCGTAGAGGGCGGCGTCTACGGCGACAGCACCGCAGCTGCTGTGCGGGCCTTCCAGGCGGCCCGGGGGCTCCGGGTCGACGGCGTTTGCGGCCGCCAGACCTGGAGCGGCCTGGTCGAGGCGGGATACCGCCTCGGTGACCGGCTGCTCTACCACCGGACGCCGATGCTGCGCGGCGACGATGTCGTCGACCTGCAGGAGAAGCTGAACGCCCTCGGCTTCGACGCCGGCCGGGGTGACGGGATCTTCGGGCCCAACACGGCCGAGGCCCTCCGGGAGTTTCAGCGCAATGTCGGAGCGGTAACCGACGGGATCTGCGGGCCGGAAAGCATCAGCGCCCTTGAGCGGTTGTCGCGCTTCGGTGGCGGCTCGGTGGCGTCGGTGCGGGAGCGGGAAGCCCTGCGCGACGGAGCGCTGCGCCTCGCCGGCCGCCGGGTGTATCTGGCCGTTGAACCAGGGCTTGACGCCCTGGGTGAGGTGGTGGCCAAGGGCTTGATGGAGCTCGGCGCCGACGTGCTGGTGGACGCCAGCGGCGAGGACGACTCGGCCATCGCAGTGGAAGCCAACCGCTATGCCGGCGACCTGTTCCTGGGCCTGCGGTTCGGTGACATCCCCGGGCTGTCGTGCGACTACTTCGCCTCCCATGCATCCCGCTCCGAGGCCGGCTGCCACGTGGCGCACTGCATCAGCGAGGAACTGGCGAAGGCGCTCGACTACCCACCCGCCGAACCGGCCGGGCGGGCCTATGCCGTGCTCCGCGAGACGCGGATGCCCGCCGTCGTCTGCCAGCCGGTCCAGGCCAACGACGTCGAAGGTGTCCGGCGCCTCGTCGGCCGGGCAGGTGCGGCCGGTCGGGCCATCGTTCACGGCGTGCAGCGCGGGGTCGAGGAACCTCTCTAGACCCGGATCTGTTTTAGGGTGTCCAGAGGGGACGCTTGGCCGGAACGCCGACTCGCCGGGGCCAGCGGTCGTCAGCGCGTGTCTTCTCCATCAGGACGAACGACGCTCCGGGCCCGCCGCCGGGCGCGGGTGGGGAGAGTCCGAGTTCTGTGAGACCGGGATCCGGCCAACGGTCGGCGGTGTCCCGCTCCTCGTCGCCCGGTGGCTCGCTCACCACCAGCCGGCCGCCGGGCCGGAGGAAGCCGACGGCGCACTCGGCGGTCACGGCCGGGGGCCCGAACGAGCGGGCGACGACGGCGTCGAACGACTCGCGGAGATCGGGCCGGCGGGCGGCGTCCTCCGCCCGGGCCTCGACGACTGTGACCCGGGTCAGCTCGAGCGTTGCCACCGCCTCCCGCAGGAACCGGCAGGCCCGTTGCCGGGCCTCGAGCATTGTCAGGTCGAATTCCGGGCGGTAGGTCGCCAGCACGAGACCGGGCAGTCCGCCGCCGGTCCCGAGGTCGAGCACCCGGCCCTGCTCCGGCAGCCCGGCCAGCAGGGTCCGGCCGTGTTCGACGTGCCGGGCAACAGGCCCGGGCCCCAGGAAGCCCAGGTCCTGCGACCGGAGGAGAACGGTGTCGAGGTCGCCGGTGCTCAGGAGGTGCTGGCGAGGGCCTTGATCACGACGCGGCGGCGCGGCTCCTCGCCCTCTGAGACCGTGGCGACACCCTCGATCTCGTTCACGATGTCGTGAACGATCTTGCGATCGACTGGCGACATCGGCTCGAAGACCTGGTCGCGACCGGATTCCAGGGCCCGCTGGGCGGCCTGGCGGGCGAATTCGGCCAGCGCCTCCTGGCGCCTGGCCCGGTAGCCGGCGATGTCGACGTGGATCCGGGCACCGTGGCCGCCGATCCGGCGCTGCACGGCCGTGCGGACAAGTTCCTGGATGGCGTCGATCGTGGCGGCCCGAGGCCCGATCAGCAGGCCGAGGTCGGTGCCCTCGACATCGACCATGACGTCGTCGTCGCCCTCCGCCCGGGCGCTCACCGAGGCGGGCAACCCGAACCGCTCGACGAGACCCCGGGCGAAGGCCTCCGCCAACTCGGCCTGTTCCTCGAGTGTGACCTCTGATCCGGACACGGCCTCCTCCTCCTCGCCATTGGCGCTGGTCTCCGGTGTGGCCGCTTTGGCCGCTGCCGTTGCACCCTGCGGCTTCTTCTTGCGCCGTCGGTTGCGGGATCCTGATCCTGATGCAGAGCGAGCGCCTTCGGTGGAGCGCTCGGAGGCCGGACGCCTCTCGGTGTCCTCCGCCGGGCCATCTTCGCCCTGATCGGCACCGGACGGCGGGCGCCCCCTCGCGGGCCGGCCCGAACCGGACCGCTCAGCCGGGGGCCGATCAGCGGAGGCGCGCTCGGCGCGCGCCGGGCGGGGTGCCCGCTCGCCGCCGTCGCCGCCACTCTTGCGGTCCCGGTCGCGGTCGCGGCTACCGCCCCGCCGGCGGCGGTCGGGTTTCTCCCGGGACAACGGTTTGACCCGGGCTTTGATACGGGTGGGCGACCCGCCTCCGAGCCGGCTCAGAAATCCGCGCTTCGGTT
>JAICGL010000485.1 GCA_025923175.1 Acidimicrobiia bacterium | reverse complement strand
TGGCATCGGAAGGTGCGACGCGACCCGTCCCACGATCCTTCGCAGACGTCCGCGTGTGGACACGTCACGCTCCCGGTGGCCGAGGGTTCGCCGACGATACCAGGGGTGCACCACGCCAGGCGCCGGCGCCGGCCGGCACCCCGGGCCGGCCGCCCCGACGAGTAGCCGGCCGAGGCCAGAGACAGGCAATTTAGAGGCAACTTCGGGCCGCGCGTCCGATGTGTCCTTGACCATCGGTGCATGTCTCTCTACGGTCCGGTGACCTGTGTCTATGGGTCTTTTGACGAGGTCGTGTCGCTGCCGTTCATCCGGGGTGTGTGCCAGGGCGCGTGATCGGTCGGGCTGGATTGGGGAGGCGCTAGTGCGGGGTACCAGGGTGGCTTCGGTCAGGTTCCGGCGTGGTCTGGTCGTGTCGGTGAGCGTGCTGCTCGTCATGTCGTTGGTGGGCGCGCCGCCGCCGGCCCTCGCCGCGGATCCTGATCGGTCGAACTGGACCGAGCAGCAGCGGCGGGAGCATGGGCGGAAGTTCTGGCCGGACCGGTCGGAGCAGCCGATGCGGGCCATCGTGGAGCGGCCGCCGGCGGCCCGGCGTCCGGGGCTGGCCTCGGCGCCTTCCCCTCGGGTGGTGTGGCCGTCGGCTGGCGTGGCCACGGTGGCGGTGCCGACGGCGGCGCAGGCGCTGCGGGCCCGTTCGCCGTATGTGTCGGCGGCGCCGGGTGGTCTTCCGGTGTCGGTGCGGGCGGCCGACGCGCGTCAGGTGCGGGTGGAGGTCCTCGACCGGGCGGCCGCGGCGTCGGCCGGGGTGACCGGTCTGCTGTTGCGGGTCTCGGACTCGGCGTCGGGTGCGGTGGAGCTCAGGGTGGACTATTCGGGTTTCGCCGGCGCGTTCGGTGGTGACTGGGCGTCGCGGCTGCGGCTGGTGCGGTTGCCGGCCTGTGCGGTGACCGAGCCCGGGCGGGCCGAGTGCCGCCGCGCGTCGGCGGTCAACTCGCGGAACAGCGTGCGGGCCGGCACGGTGACCGCGTCGGTGGACGTGCCGGCCCTGGCGCCCGCATCGCCGGGGTCGGCGCCCGCCGAGACGGGCCTGGTGATGGCGTTGACGGCCGAGCCGTCGGGGCCGAGTGGGGACTGGTCGGCGACGTCGTTGTCGCCGTCGTCGACGTGGCAGGTCTCGCCGCAGACGGGGGCGTTCTCATGGTCGTATCCGTTGCGGGTGCCACCGGCCCCGGGTGGGCCGGCGCCGCAGTTGTCCATCGGGTACTCGTCGGGGTCGGTGGATGGTCGGGTGGCCTCGACCAACAACCAGACGTCGTGGATCGGGGACGGGTTCGAGCTGTGGCCGGGGTATGTGGAGCGCAAGTACATCGCGTGTGCCGATGACACCACCGGCGGCAACAACGCCGGCCACCCGACCGGGGATCTGTGCTGGAAGTCGGACAACGCGACCCTGTCGCTGGGGTCGACGGCGTCGGAGCTGGTGCTGGACGAGGACGGACAGACGTGGCGGCTCAAGGCCGATGACGGGTCGAGGGTCGAGCGGCTGCCCGGTGGGACCAACGCCGACAACGACACCGAGTACTGGAAGCTGACCACGACCGACGGGACGCAGTACTTCTTCGGGGTGGGCAAGCGGTATCCGACCGACACCGACCGGACCGAGTCGACGTGGACGGTGCCGGTGTATGGCAACCACACCGGTGAGCCGTGCCGGCAGTCGACGTTCGCGGCGTCGGCGTGTACGCAGGCGTGGCGGTGGAACCTGGACTATGTGGTCGACCCGCACAACAACACGATGACCTACTTCTACGGGCGGGAGACCAACAACTACGGCCGCAACCTCAACACCACCGTGTCGAGCTACGACCGGGGTGGCTGGCTGGACCGCATCGACTACGGGGAGCGTAAGGGCACCGAGCACACCACCGAGGCCCCCGGCCAGGTCGTGTTCGGGACCTCGGAGCGGTGCCTGTCCACCTGTTCGGTGCTCAACGAGTCCACCGCGGTGAACTGGCCGGACGTGCCCTACGACCAGATCTGCTCCAGCACCAGCTCGTGCCCGGACGTGATGTCGCCGGCGTTCTTCACCCGCAAGCGGCTGACCACGATCACCACCAACGCGTGGATCGGTGGGGCGCGGACCAACGTGGACCGGTGGACGCTGGCCCACACCTTCCCCGACCCGGGCGACGGGATCAGCAACCCGGTGCTGTGGCTCGATTCGATCGAGCACGCCGGCATCCGCCCTAACACCGGCCCGACCATCACCCTGCCCAAGGTGGTCTTCCACGGCATCCAGCTGGCCAACCGGGTCGACACGTCCGGCGACCTCGGCCCGGCGATGATCCGCTACCGGGTCAACGACATCGACCTGGACACCGGCGGGGTGGTGTCGGTCAACTACAAGCCGGTCGACTGCACCACGGCCAGCCTGCCCGCCTCGCCGGAGACCAACACCCGCCGCTGCTTCCCGATCTACTGGACGCCGGAAGGCGCCCCCGACCCGGTGCGGGAGTACTTCCACAAACACGTGGTCGACTCCATCGCGGCCGAGCCGCGCACCAGCACCGACCCGCCGGTGGAGACCCACTACACCTATCTCGGCGGCGCCGCCTGGCACTACGACGACAACGAGCTGGTCAAACCCAAGTACCGCACCTGGGGCGAGTTCCGCGGCTTCGCCACCGTCGAGGTCGTCACCGGCGCCATCGCCGAACCGGTGCGCGGCAAGACCACCTACCTGTACCTGCGCGGCATGCACGGCGACCGCCTCAACAGCGGCGGCGGCAGCAAGAGCGTGGTCGTCACCGACTCCCAGGGCGGCGAGGTCACCGACCACGAACCCTACTCCGGCTTCACCCGCGAAGAGATCACCTACAACGGCGTCGGCGGCGCCGAGATCTCCGCCACCATCAACACGCCCGAGCTGTCCACCGCCACCGCCACCGCCGAGAACGGCACCAAGGCCCACTTCGTCAACGTCGCACAGACCGACACCCGCACCATCGCGCCCGCTCTGACCGGCGGAATCCGCCGCACCCGCACCGTCACCACCTTCGATGACGACTACGGCCTGCCGACCACCGTGGACGACCTGGGCGACCTGGCCACGACCGCGGACGATCTGTGCACGCGCAACGAGTACGCCCGCAACACGAGCCTGAACATCGTGTCCGTGCTGTCGCGGGTGGAGACGGTCTCGACCGACTGCGCCAGCCCGCCGGCCCGGCCGGCCGACGTGGTCTCCGACGTGCGCAACTACTTCGACGGCGCCACCACCTTCGCCGGCCAGACCCCCACCCGCGGCCTGGTCACCAGGTCCGAGCAGGTCGCCTCCTACACCGGAGCCACCGCAAACTACCGGCAGGCGACCCGGACGGTCTACGACGCGCACGGCCGGATCGTCGAGGCCTACGACGCCCTGGACCGCAAGGCCACCACCGCGTACACCCCCACGACGGGCGGGCCGGTCACCCGCACGACCGAGACCTCACCCGATCCCGACGGGACCGGTGGACCGTTGACCGCCCACGTCGCCACCAACGACATCGACCCGGCCTGGGGCCTGCCCACCCGGTCCACCGACGCGAACGGGAAGGTGACCGACGGGACCTACGATGCGTTGGGTCGCCTGG
>JAICGL010000484.1 GCA_025923175.1 Acidimicrobiia bacterium | reverse complement strand
TCGTCATCTTCGCCCCCACCGGCAAGGTCGGCGGCGAAGTCGTCGCTCTCCACGGCGAGCGCATCGTCTGCATGCCCTTCGGCAACCTCCACGGTCTTCGAACGGGTGCACCGGTGTGGACGCCCGGTCATCCGCCGACCATCTCCGTCGGACGTGCGCTGCTCGGGAGGGTGCTCGACGGGCTCGGCCATCCCATCGACGAGCGCCCCCTGCCCGCCGGACTCGAGACCGTCACGGTCGACGGCACGGCGCCGCATCCCTTGCTGCGAGCCAATGTCGACCGTCCGCTCCCACTCGGTGTGCGGGCGCTCGACACGCTCATTCCCTGCGGGCGGGGGCAACGGCTCGGGATCTTCGCCGGCTCCGGCGTGGGCAAGTCGTCGTTGTTGTCGATGATCGCTCGGGGCACCGAAGCCCAGGTCTCGGTGCTGGCACTCGTCGGCGAGCGGGGCCGGGAGGTGCGGGAGTTCCTGGAGCGCGACCTCGGGCCGGAGGGCCTGGCCTGTTCCGTGGTGGTCGTCGCGACCTCCGACCAGCCTGCCCTCGTCCGGCTGCGGGCCGCCTTCACCGCCACCCGCATTGCCGAATGGTTCCGGGACCAGGGCATGGATGTGGTGCTGATGATGGACAGCCTCACCCGCTTCGCCATGGCGCAGCGCGAGGTTGGCTTGTCGGCCGGGGAACCGCCGGCGACACGGGGCTACCCCCCGTCGGTGTTCTCGCTCCTGCCGCGACTGCTGGAACGGGCCGGAGCCGCCGAGTCAGGCAGCATCACCGGCCTGTACACCGTGCTGGTCGACGGTGACGACATGGACGAGCCGATCGCCGACTGCGCCCGCTCGATCCTCGACGGCCACGTCGTGCTGTCCCGCCGGCTGGCGTCAGCCGGTCACTTCCCGACGATCGAGGTGCTCGACTCCATCTCCCGGGTAGCGGGCGCTGTGACCACTCCGGAACAGAAGGCCGCCGCGGTCGGGCTGCGCCGCCTGCTGGCCGCCGAGCGGGAGGTCAAGGACCTCGTCGAGATCGGCGCCTACGCACCGGGCACGAATCCCGACGCCGACCGGGCCCTGTCCCTGTCGGGTGAGATCCGCAGCTTCCTGTGTCAGGACATGGACGAGGTCGCTCCGGCGGCCGACAGCTGGGCCCGTCTGGGAGCGCTGGTGCCCTCATGAAGAAGTACACGTTTTCCTTGTCCAAGGTGTTGCGCGTCCGGCGCATCGAGGAGGAGCGGGCCGCGGCACAGCTGGCTGTGGCGCGCGCCGCTGCCGCCGCGGCGGCAGCGAAGGAGGCGGGTGCGGCGCATGCGCTGGCGTCGCGCTGCGCCCGGGGCGGGCTGCAGCCAGCCGTCTCGTTCCTGGCCTGGGCGGAAACCACCATGCTGGCTGGTGAGGCGCTGAGCGACGCCCGGGCCGATGTCGAGGCCGCAAGCGAGGATGTAGAAGACCGCCGGCAGGAGTGGTCGTCGGCCGCCGCCCGGGTGTCGGCCCTGGAGCACCTCGACGAGCGGGGCCGGGAGGCCCACGAGATCGAGCGCCGCCGTGAGGAAACCAAGACGACCGACGACATCGTCACGACCCGTCGCCGCACAGATCAGGGGGACCGCCCGTGAGCGTTCCCGCCATCACCGGCGGTGACGGCTACGCCGCCGTCCAGAGCCGCATCAGCGAGATCCGGGCCCGGTTCGGCGTTGCCAGCCCCATTGCCTTCAACACGATGCTGGCCAACCAGCTGGGCGGCACCCGCACCGCATCGTCCTTCTCCGGCGAGGTCCCGAACCGCATGCCCGCCGGTCTCTCGCCGGTCATCGACCTCGCCCAGCAGCATCTCGGCGTTCCCTACGTGTGGGGTGGCGAGTCGCCCTCAGGGTTCGACTGCTCAGGTCTCATCCAGTACGTCTATCGCCAGCTGGGCGTGAGCCTGCCTCGTGTCGCCGCCGACCAGGCCCGGGTCGGTCAGCCCGTGGCGAGCCTCGCCGACGCCGTTCCCGGAGACCTCGTCGCGTTCAACGATCCGGTCGACCACATCGGCATCTACGCCGGCAACGGCCTCATGGTCGTCGCCCCCAAGGCCGGCGATGTCGTGAAGGTTCAGGCCATCTACAAGGAGCCGACGGCGATCCGCAGGGTCCTGCCCTCCACCCCGGCTCCGTCGTTCCTGCCGGACCAGGCCGTCCAGCGCTCGGTCCTGCTGTCGGCCCTCGGGCTGGCCTCATGACGCTCCTGCCGATCGCCGCCCCCACGACGCCGCCCAATGGCGCAGCCGCTGGAGAGGCCGTGACGACCAACGGCGACTTCGCCGCCCTGCTGGCCCTCGTCGCCGGAACGACTCCCTCGCCGACCGGCGGCTCCCCGTTGCCAGAGGCTGCAACGCCGGCGGTGGCCCCACCCGAACCGCATCCTGATCCGCCGGGGCCCGGCCGGGATCCGGCAGGGCCAACTGACCTTGTGGCAGTGGTCGCGATGCCGATGCCCGCGCGAGCAGCCGCGCCGGCAGGCCCGCCAATCCCGGCTCCCTCCCGACCCGTCGAACGCTCCATGGTGCACGTTCCCGCCGCGCCAGGGGCGCTCGAGGCTTCACCGGCCCTCGCCGAAGCGTCCGCTTCATCAGCATCCGAAATCCCGGGTTCTCCGGCGCCTCCGACCGAAGCTCCACTCCCTCCGGCACATCCGACCGAGGCTGCGCTCCCTCCTGCTCCTCCGGTCAAAGCTCCGCTCCCTCCGCCTCCTCCGGTCGAAACTGAATCCGTTCTCGTGCCTTCGATCGAAGCTGCACCTCCTGCGCCTCCTCCCATCGAAATACTTCCGCCTCCGGTGGCCGAAGTGCGACTCGCCCCGGTCGTGGCGACGTCGCCCCCTTCGCCGGACGAAGCACCGCCGGTCGAGTTCGAGGAAGCCCCCATCCCCGCTGACCGCCCGTTGAGTGAGGTCGCACCTCCCGGTCGTGGCTGGCCGCCGGTGACGGTTCCCGCGTCCCGGGTTGCCGTCGAGGTCTCGCCGGTACTGGTCGAAGTGTCTCCTGCCCTCGTCGCAGCTCCTCCCATCGGAGAGGAGTCGCCAGTGGTCCCGGAGAACCCTCTTCTACAGCGCCGGGTTGTGGAGAAGCCGCTCTCGCGTGTGGACGTCCCGACTGCTGCGCCACTGCCGGCGGCAGTGGTGCGGAGTGAGGCAACCCTTCCGGCGGATGCGCCGGCGCCGACACCAGTGATGCCGCCGGCCGTCCCCGATCAGATCGTGTCGGCCGTCGTCCCGTTGCACGGGCGGGGCGATGGCCGGCACGAGGTGACGCTCGAGCTGCGACCGGACGATCTCGGCACCATTCGCGTCGAGGTCTCAGTGGAGCAGCAGACCGTTCACCTGACCCTCCATGCCGCCGAGCCCGCCACCGGCCGGCTGCTGTCGATCGCGCTCGCCGAGCTCCGCACGGCCCTGACGGACGCCGGGCTGCGAACCGGGAATCTCGCCGTCAGCCCCGACGGCGGAAGCGCGACCGGCCGGCGCTCCCGCCCAGAACCGCCTGCGGCCGAAAAGGCGCGCGGCGATTCCACCACCCCCGAAAGGCTCCGCACTGTCCGCCCAAGTGCCGCTGGTCGGCTGGACATCCTCCTGTAGCAGAAAGGGACGCAGTTGAGC
>JAICGL010000483.1 GCA_025923175.1 Acidimicrobiia bacterium | reverse complement strand
TTCGGCGCGCAGCGAGGCCCCCGCTCCCAAGGAGTGCGACGATCCGGTGTGACCGGATGCGGGTACCAAGGTCCAGACCCGGCCGGTGAATGTGTCCCGCTTGCTATTCCTCGAACCTTCCGCCCAAGTGCTTGGCCAGGAACTGCTCGGCGGTCTGGAAGAACTTCATACGGTTCTCGGGCTTGGCGAAGCCGTGGCCCTCGTCACCGAAGAGCAGATAGACGTGGTCGATGCCCTTTTCCCGCATGGCGTTCACGATCTGCTCCGACTCGGCCTGCTTGACGCGGGGGTCGTTGGCGCCCTGGGCGACCAGGATCGGGATCCTGATCTGGTCGACCTTCGAGAGCGGTGAGCGCTCCCACAGAAAGTCGGCTTCCGTCTCGGGGTTGCCGACCCGTTCGTGGAACTGTGCGACGATCGGCGCCCAGTAGGGCGGGATCGACTCGATGAGCGTCTTCAGGTTCGATGGACCTACTACATCGACTGCACAACAAAACACATCGGGCGTGAAGGTCGCCCCCACCAGAGCCGCATAGCCGCCGAAGGAACCTCCCGAGATCGCCACCCGCTTGCGGTCGACCCACCCCTTCCCCACGACGTGCTCGACGGCATCGATCAGGTCGTCGTGCATGGCCGCCGCCCACTGCTTGTTGCCGGCATTGACGAACGACTTGCCGTAGCCGGTCGAGCCACGGAAATTGACCTGAACCGACGCGTAGCCCCGGTTGGCCAGCCACTGCGCTTCGGCGTTGAACCCCCAGTTGTCGCGCGCCCAGGGACCCCCGTGGACCATCAGCACGGCCGGCAGGTCGCTGCGTTCAACCCCGGGCGGGAACGTGAGGTAGCCGTGGATCTCCAGCCCGTCCCGGGCCGTGAAGGAGAACGGCTCCATGTTCGCCAGCGTGTACTCCGACAGGGCCGGTTGATGGTGGAACAGGAACGTGGCCTGCCTGGTCTCCCGATCCCAGGCGTAGTACGCCACCGGGCCGTCATCAACCGTGAACGCCACCAGCCAGGTGCGATCGGCGTGGTCGCGGCCGAGGAAGGTGAAGTCGCCGGACTGGATCTGCTCGATGGCCGCGATGTCGTCGGCGATCGACGGATCGATCACGACGTTCTCGGTACGGGCTTTGGTGAACGACACCATCTGGATCTCTTTGGTGTCGGGGTTCGACATCACCCCGCTGACGTCGTACTGCGGGTCCTCAGCCAGGACCACGGTCTTCAGATCAGCGAGGTCGACCCGCAGCAGGCGGCTGGCGTTGGCGTCGACCGACGACAGCAGGTAGAGACTCTTGCCGTCGGCGGTGAAACCGATCGGCGCCGTGCTGAGAGCGTCGTCGGAGTCGACGTCGATCAGCATCTGCCACTCCTCGGCCGCAGCGCCGGGAGGCCGACCGACAAGGTTCATGCCGCCATCAGGGCGAGGCTGGAGGCCGGCCCGCACCCGCATCTCGGCGTCGGCCACGAACCCGATGATGCCCGGGTTCTTGAGGACCATCTCGAGCTCCCCAGTCTCGATGTCGAGGTGGTAGACGTCGTGGAGCTGGGGATTCTCCTTGTTGAGGCCGACGAGCAGCTCGGTGGGGAACTGCTTTTCCTCGGCGATGACCTGCGCCTGGACACCCTCGAACGGTGTGAGGTCCCGGGTCGTGCCGGTGGCCAGCTCGGTGTCGTAGAGGCGCCAGTTCTCGTCGCCGCCGGCGTCCTGGACGTAGAGGATGCGGGCGTTGTCCTGGCCCCAGAAGAAGGCCCGAATCCCCCGGTCCGTGTCGTTGGTCACCGGCTTGAAGCCGTCCTCGGCGGCGCCGACGTCACCGACCCACACGTTGAGCACGCCGTCGACGGGGGCGATGTAGGCCAGGCGTTTCCCGTCGGGTGAGATGCGAGGCTGCACCTTCTCGGGGTTTCCGAAGAGGACTTCGCGGGGGACGAGGGGGACGGCGTCGTAGGTCATGCCCACCGTCCTAGCACGCCGCCGGGGTCGTCTCCTCCACGATGAAGTTCACCACCGCGCGCGGATCACCCGTGTCGGCCAGGACCCGGCGCTGCCGGTCGGCGGCGGTGCCGCAGGCCTGCACCCGGGCCACGAGCTCCGACACCTCGTCCCAGTCGCCGAGGTCGGCCAGCGCCGGGCGCAGCCGGTCGAGGAACCGGTCGATCATCTCCCCGGCCGGGACCGCCTCGCCGGCCTCGACGTCGATGAGCTCACCGCCGAGTCCGTAGCGGGCGGCCCGCCAGGTGGCGGCCAAGATCAGCTCCGGACGGACCGGCCGGGGCTCAGCCCCCGCCCCGGCCGCAGTGATCACCAGCGCCCGGACGAGGCCGGCAACCATCATGGTGTCGTCGACGGTCAGCCCCACGTCGGCGACCCGGAACTCGACGGTGGGGAACTTGGCCGAGGGCCGCACGTCCCAGTAGATCCGGGCATGGTCGTCGATGCTGCCGGTGCGGCACAGAGTGTCGACCAGGGCGTCATAGTCGGCCCGGTCGGCAAACGGCGCCGGCGTCCCGGCCATCGGCCAGCGCCGCCACAGCTCGGTCCTGTAGCTGGCGTAGCCGGTGTCGCGCCCGCCCCAGAACGGCGAGTTCGCCGCCAGGGCGATGAGCGGTGACAACCACGGACGGACACCGTTGACAATCCTGATGGCCAGCTCCGGGTCTTCGACGCCGACGTGGACGTGCACGCCGCAGATGATCTGCTCTCGGGCCAGCTGCTGGTACTCCCGCTCCACGACCGCATACTCCGGATTCACGTCCGGGTCCTCCTGCCAGGTCGAGAACGGATGCGTGCCGCTGGCAGCCAGTCGGTAGCCCTCCTCAGCGAGGACGGCCGACAGACCCCTCCGGAGGTTCGTGACGTCGCGGCGCACGCCGGCCAGGGTCGACTCCACCGAGGTGTTGATCTCAAGCTGGGAATTGTGCAGCTCAGGGTGCACGTCGTCGCCGAGACGGGCCCGCGCCTTCGGAAGCAGAGCCGGGCCATCGGGCCGCAGCTCGCCGGTCGCTCCGTCCACGACGAGGAACTCCTCCTCGACCCCGATGGTGACATCCTCCGTCGACATGGACGGTCTGTACCCCGGTAGCGTGGCGGACGTGCCTCCTGCCGTGAGTCTGGCCGAACGGCTCGGGTTCGCCCCCGATGCCCGGCTGGTCATCCTCAACGCCGACGAGCTCGGCCTGACCCGGGCGTCGAACGTCGGCGTCTACGACGCCCTCCGCCATGGAGCGGCCACCAGTGCCTCGCTCATGGTGCCCGCGCCCTGGGCTCGCGACGCCGCCGCCGGCTACCGGGGCGAGGACGTCGGCGTGCACCTGACCTTCAATGCCGAGTGGGACACCTACCGGTGGGGTCCCATCAGCCACTCCCCCTCACTGCGGGACGGCGACGGCGGCTTCCCCCGCACGACCGAGGATCTGTGGGACCACGGCGACATCGAGGAACTCCGCAAGGAAGGACGGGCGCAGGTCGAGCGGGCGATCTACTGGGGCTTCGACGTCAGCCACGTGGACAGCCACATCGGAGCCCTCCTTGGCCGGCCGGAGTTCTTCGACGTCTACCTCGAGCTGGCCCTCGACTTCGGGCTGCCGCTGCGCCTCCCCGGCGAGGCCACCCAGCGGCTCGTCGGGTTCC
>JAICGL010000482.1 GCA_025923175.1 Acidimicrobiia bacterium | reverse complement strand
TCGATTCCTTCATCGCGTCGAGGAGCAGCCGGTAGGCCTTCGTCGCTCCCTTCTCGGGTACGAGGTAGTAGGGCCGCTCGTAATGGACGGGGTCGATCTGGTCGAGGTCGACGAAGTCCTCGATGTCGATGGCACGCGTCGCCTTCGGGTCGAGAGCCTCGAGTTCCTCCGGGGCGATGATCACGTAGCGGTCGGGCGAGATCTCGAAGCCCTTGACGATCTTCTCGTAGGGCACTTCCTCACCGGTCTCCGCCGACACCCGCTTCTGACGGATGCGAGCGCCCGTCCCCTCTTCCAGTTGGTTGAACCGCACGTCCTTGGGGGACACGGCGCTGAACAGCTTCACGGGCACGTTGACCAGCCCGAAGCTGATGGCCCCGCTCCAGATGGCTCTCGGCATTGCCTTAGTTTCCCATCTCTCTCACGACTTCTCTGGGGTCCTTGTCGACGCGCTGGCCCTTGTAGGACGGGTGGCGCAGGATGCCCACATTCGTCCACTCGGTGAACTCCACCTCGACCACGAGCTCTGGCTCGACCCAGATGGCTTCCTTCGCCGTTGGTCGCGGCGGTGGCGGGTCGAACGGTGGCGTGTCGCGCCGGAGCGGATCGAGCAGGCCGACCAGCCTTGTGAGCTCGGCGTCGGTGAACCCGGTGCCGACCCGCCCGGCGAAGCAGAGCCTCGGGGGTTCGGGGGTGTCCCCCGGAGAAATCTCATCATTCTCATAGACGCCGAGGAGCAGCGCACCTAATCGGCCGCGAGATCCTTCCCCGGGAAGCCAGCCGCCGACGACGAAGTCCTGCGCGAGGTGGTTCTTCACCTTGAGCCAGTGGCGGGTGCGCACGCCGGGCTCGTAGGTGGAGTCGAGCCGCTTGGCCAGCACACCTTCCAGGCCCGCCTGACGGGTGGCGTTGAGGAGCGCCGTACCCTCGCCGGGGTGGGCGGCGGGCGTGTGCCAGGCCGGCCCGGCGAGGTTGAGCCCCTCGAGCAGGCGGCGCCGCTCCGAGTAGGGCAGGCCGGTAGTGAGATGCCCGTCGAGCCAGAGAAGGTCGAAGATGGCGTAGGTGATCGGCACGTCCTGGCGCAGGCGGCGGATCGCGCTCTCCGACTCGACGTGCATGCGCCGCTGGAGCCGTTCGAAGCTTGGGCGGCCCGTCTTCGGGTCGAGGGCGACGATCTCGCCGTCGAGAATGACCTCGGTGACACCGAGGGCGCGACCCAGCTCGCGCAGCTCCGGGTACCTGTGGCTGACGTCGTTGCCGCTCCGGGCCTCGAGGCGGATCCGACCGCCGGAGATCGAGGCCAGGGCGCGGATCCCGTCCCACTTCACCTCGAACGAATAGTTCGCCTCGTCCTTCGGGATCTTCGTGGCCGGGGTGGCGAGCATCGGGCGCAGACCCGTGGGCATCGGCTGACGCTCGGGATCCTCGGGAGGATCCATCCGGTGGATCATCCACTGGTTGTCCTTGGTCTGGAACAGGACATAGCGGCCGCGGGCCCGCTCGCCGTGGAGGACGACCATCACCTCGCGATCGGTCCACTTCTCCGTCTCGTAGGTGCCGTGGTCCCAGATGTGCATCTTCCCGGCGCCGTAGTGCCCGGCGGGGATCTCGCCCGAGAACTCCAGGTACATCATCGGATGGTCCTCGGTGTGGACGGCCAGATGGTTCTGCTTGGGGTCCGGCGGGATGCCCCTCGGCACGGCCCAACTGACGAGGACGCCGTCGCGTTCGAGCCGCAGGTCCCAGTGGAGGCTGGTGGCGTGGTGCTCCTGGACCACGAACCGGGGCAACCCCTCGTGCGAGGGCAGCTGATCGGCACCCGATGGCTCCGGGGTTGCGCCGAAGTCGCGCATCTCCTGATAGCGCTCGAGCTTCTCCTCGGGGGTTCCGGCCACGGCTCCAGTCTGCCCGGCGGCTATGACAATGGAGCCTCGGGGGTAGGTCTAGGGCATGACGATGACCATGACAGTGGCCCCGGAGCGGCCGCCCGAGACCGCGCCCGACGGCTTCCCCAGCATCGACCCACCGGACCCGGACCCGTTCCCACCGCGCCAGCCGCAGCCGGAACCGGATCCGTTGCCCGACCGGCCGCCGATGCCGCAGCCGAATCCTGACCCGTTCCCCCAGCCGGACAAGCCGCCGAGCCCCGAGCCGCTGCCCGACCCCTTCCCACGAATCTGACCGCAACGCGTTGAACCGCGACGCGTTGCTTGAAGCGCGATGATCCCGGACGTGTTCGTCTCGCTTCGGGGTCGGCTGCTGGTGGCCACACCTGCACTCGGCGACCCCAACTTCGACCGGACCGTCGTGCTCATGCTGGAGCACACGCCCGAAGGGGCGGTCGGGTTGGTGCTCAACCGGCCGAGCGGCACCGACCTCGACGAGGCGGGCGCCGACTGGGAGGGCTGGGACATGCTGGCCGCCCAGCCCCCGGTCGTCTTCGTGGGCGGCCCGGTCAGCCGGACGGCCGTCATCTGCGTCGCCCGGCTCGGTGACGGTGGCGCCGAGGGGTTCCAGCCGCTGCTGGGCGACATCGGGCTGGCCAACATGGGCGGGC
Organism: Acidimicrobiia bacterium; assembly: GCA_025923175.1. Lineage (GTDB taxonomy): Bacteria > Actinomycetota > Acidimicrobiia > IMCC26256 > BP-133 > BP-133. The sequence goes on along the minus strand of JAICGL010000482.1, from coordinate 1,079 downwards.
CGCCCCGGGGCATCGACGCGGTGCGGCTCTTCGCCGGGTATGCCGGCTGGGGCGAGGGCCAGCTCGAGGGGGAGGTCGCCGAGGGCGCCTGGTTCGTGGTCGACGCCGACCCCGACGACCCGCTCACCGCCGATCCCGAGACCCTCTGGGAGGACGTCTTGAGACGCCAGGGCGGGCGGCTGGCGATGTTCGCCCTCTGCCCGGCTGACCCGTCCCAGAACTGACGCGCGTAATTTCGCCGATTTAGGTTTTCGTCCCGTTTGGTCCGGGTAGATGGGCGCGCAACAACGCCGCTGCGCCGGGTCGGACGTACCCGCCGGGTTCTCTCTCCCTCTCTCGTCTGGATCCGAAGTACGTCCGGCCCAAGCGGCGGCGGCAAGTAGGTCTCCTGGGCCGGACCTGTGCCCACGACGGGCCCGACCTCTCCGGAAGGGCCCCGTTCAAAAGAGAAGCGGGGCAGAAGCCGGGCAAAGGGTTCGAAGCGGCTCCAGCACGCTTCTCGGGACCCAAAGCCACTCTTAGTGTGTTGGGTGTCACCATGCGTGCCACCCGACCCCTCCGCTCCTTTCGCCTCTGGCTGAGCGCGCTCTTGGCGATGACCGCCCTTCCGGCGGCCCTCGCCGAGCGAGCGGCGTCGGCTGCCGTTGCGTTCCCCTCCGGGCCGAGTGCCCCCGCACCGGCTGACGCCGGCACCTGGCTGGCTGCCGCCGACGGCGGCGTCTTCTCGTTCGGCGGTGCGCCGTTCTACGGCTCGATGGGAGGCAAGCGCCTCAATCGTCCCATCGTCACCATGGCTGCTACGCCCAGCGGGCGGGGTTACTGGTTGGTGGCGTCGGACGGCGGTGTGTTCGCCTTCGGTGATGCGGGCTTCTTCGGATCCACCGGCGCGATCGCGCTCATGAAGCCGATCGTGGCCATGGCGCCGACGCCGTCGGGCCAGGGCTACTGGCTGGTGGCCTCGGACGGCGGCGTGTTCGCCTTCGGCGATGCCGGCTACTTCGGATCCACCGGCGCAACGAAGTTGAAAGCGCCGGTGGTGGGGATGGCACCAACCGTCAGCGGCAACGGCTACTGGCTGG
>JAICGL010000481.1 GCA_025923175.1 Acidimicrobiia bacterium | reverse complement strand
GCGCGGCGGTGTGGTCGCGGACCTCGGCCGTATTGCAGCAGAGCCGCACACCGCGGCTGCCGGTCCCATCGGCCGGCTTCACCACCACCGGGAAGCCGATATCCGAGGCGGCCGCAGCCGCCTCCTCCGGCGTCGCCGCGGGGAAGTGCGCGGGGACGGCGATGCGGGAGCCGACCAGGGCGGCCCGTTGACGACGCTTGTCCCGGCAGCGCTCCACCGCGCCGGGATCCGCCCCGGGAAGCCCGAGCCGGGTGGCCGCCCTCGCGCTAACGGCCACGAAGTACTCGGAACTGGTAACGATCCCCGCGAGGTGGGCGCCGCCACCCGGGGGATGGGGGGTGTCCCCCCGACCGGGGCGGCGTGAGCCGCCACCAACAGTGGCACGGGCGACGTCAGCGACCGATGCGGGATCGGTGGTGTCGGCCCGGGCGACGTCGACGTCGTCCTCCACCACCCAGGGGTAGCGCTCCGGACGGCTGCTGAGGAGGACGGGTCGCAGGCCCCGGGCCCGGGCGGCGACAGCGAATGTCCGGCCCGTCCCGGTGGTGTTGCTCTCGACCATGGCCAGCACCGGCCGCCCGCCTTCACTCAAGCTCACGCGGCGGCACCCTTCGGCACGACGGCGGCCAGCGGACGGCGGTTCCACCGCAGCCACGACCATTCCGGCCCGCCGTCGCCCGGAGTGTCGACCTCGACCGGCCGGCTGGGGAGCCGGCGCAGCCGCAGACCGTGACGGCGGAGCCAGGTGTCGTCGTAGACGGTGTTCTGGTAGCGGTGCCCTTCGTCGGGAAGAAGGACGACAACCCGGGCGTCGGGCTCGAGGCGCGCCTTCCACTGGGCGACCATCCACGCCGCGCCGCTCGTCGGCCCCATGTACAGCGCGTGGCGGCGATGGAGAGCGCGGGTGGCGGCGAAGCCCTCCCGGTCGCTCACCCAGTGGACCTCGTCGAAGACGGAGTGTTCGAGGTTGGGGGGCATGAGACTGTTGCCCAGCCCCCGGATGCGGCGGGGGGCGTCGCGCTGGCCGAACAGCACGCTGCCCGGGGTGTCGACGGCGACGGCCCTCACGTCGCGACCGAGGACATCGCGCAGGCCGGCGACCGTTCCGCACATGGATCCGCCGGAGCCCACCGGCCCGACGAGGACGTCGACCCACCCGAGGGTGGCGGCGAGTTCGTCGGCGAGCAGGGCGTAGGCGCCGGGGTTCTCTGGATTGGAGTACTGCGCCGGGAGGAAGTGGCGCGGATGGCGTGAGCAGAGCTCCGCCAGCCGGTCGAGCCGGGCGCGCTGGTAGCCGCCGACGTCTGCCGGTTCGGCCACGATGTCGACGGCCGCCCCGAGGTCGCGCATGCGCCGGCGGAGGGCGGGATCGACGGCTGGATCACTGACCAGGACCAGCGGCCGGCCCCTGAGCCGGCACTCCATCGCCAGTGCCAGACCGAACGTGCCGGAGGTCGACTCGATCACGACCGTGCCCGGTTCGAGCAGCCCGTCGTCCCGGGCCCGGTCGAGGATGTGCCGGGCGGGAAGCAGCTTCATGAGGCTGAAGGCCGCGCCGTACAGGTTGGGCCCGAGGTGAACGATGCGAGGCAGTTCCAACGCCCGGGTGATGGTGACGGCCACGTCCCCCAAGGAGAGCCTCCTGCCGCTCGAGAAGACCCGACGATGCGGAACGTAGACCCGCTCTGCGAACGGACATCGGGCCCTGGTGAACGCGCAGGTTAACGGCGAAAGGCTTGTATTGCTAAGGGATATTCAGTAAGTAATCCCTTACAGACAATCCGTTACCCGGAGGCGCCGGCGGCACGCTGGCGGGCCCGGAACGCCGCCACGTTGGTGCGGTTGCCGCAGATGTCGGGGTTGCAGTAGCGGCGGGACCGGTTGCGGGAGGTATCGACGAAGACGCGTTGGCACCCGGTGGCCGCACAAACCCGCAGGCGTTCGAGGCCGTGGTCACGGATCACGCTCGCCAGGCCCATGGCCGCTTCCGCCGCCATGTGGGCGAAGAGCGACGACTCCGGCGGCGTGAAGTGGAAGTGCCAGACGCCGTCGTGGTCGGTCAGTTGGGGAAGAGCAGACGATTCGGCCATCAGGTCGTTGAGGAGATCGACGACCGTGTCGATGCTCCCCAGCGTGAAGGCAAGACGCAGCCGGTCCCGCAAGCCCTGGATGTCGGAGACGTCGTCCGGGGTGAGCGGCCGGTCGTAGCTGTCCAGATGGTCGTCGAGGAACTTGGCCAGCTGGTCCGGCCGGGTGAGCATGTCTTGCGCCGTCTCGACATCGAGGGTGTTCACGAGGTCGACGGCGGTGACAACGGACAAGTCCGTGTAGGCGTCGAAGTTCACTGGCTCCTGCCCTCGGGTGTGGTGCCGGTAAGGCCCTTATTGGGACCTTATCCCTTTCGGGAAGTGGAAGCGACCGAGAAGTTCTCCCGGGTAGCGTAGAGCCCCAGCATGAGGCAGAACGCGGCGATGCCTGAGCAGAGCCCCTTCGCCCGTCTGGCCATCACGCACGCGCTGGCGATCGGCGCCGACACCCTGGTCGCCGTGGCGCTGGCCGGATCGATCTTCTTCAGCGCCACGCTGGCCGACGCCCGTCCCAAGGTCCTGCTCTACCTGGCCATCACTATGGTGCCCTTCGCCGTGGTCGCCCCGGTGATGGGCCCCGCCCTGGACCGGACGAAGGGCGGGCGGCGGCTCATGGTGGCCCTGTTCGCCCTGGGGCGATCCCTGCTCTGTCTGTTCATGGCCGGCCGCCTCGACAGCATCCTGTTCTACCCGGCGGCCTTCGGGACGCTGGCGCTGTCGAAGGGCTACCTGGTGGCCAAGAGCGCGCTGGTCCCGGCCGTCGTGTCCGACGAAACCGAACTGGTGGAGGCCAACTCCCGCCTGGCGCTCATCGGCGTTCTGGCCGGCGTGCTGCTCGGACCGATCGGCGCCGGCCTCCAGACGCTGACCGACGCCACCTGGGTCCTGCGGCTGGCGGCGCTGGTCAACCTGGGATCGGTGTTCGCCGCCTTCCGGATCCCCCGGGCGGCGAGGACGGCGCCGCCGGTGGCGCCGATCGAACAGCGCGAGCTCCACGCCGCCAGCATCCGGCTGGCGGCCACGGCCATGACCGTGTTGCGGTCGGCGGTCGGCTTCCTCACGTTCCTGGCCGCCTTCGAGCTCAAGCGCAGCGACGCCCGGCCGTGGCTGTTCGGGGTCGTGATCGGTGCGGGAGCGTTCGGCGGGTTCCTCGGCGCGATCATCGCCCCCCGGCTGCGGCGTGCCGTCCGGGAGGAGGCGATCCTCGTCGGGGCGCTCCTCGTGCCGGCCGTCGTGGCCATCTTCGCGGCGAAGGCGTTCGGGCACACCGCCATCGGCGTCGTCGCCTGCGCCGTCGCTGTCGGCGCCTCATCCGGGCGGCTGGCCTTCGACAGCCTCGTTCAACGCGACGCGCCCGACGCCGCCCGGGGCCGGACCTTCGCCCGCTTCGAAACCCGCTTCCAGCTCGCCTGGGTGGGCGGGGCGTTCATCCCCGCGGCAATTCCCAACCTGCCGGGCCGCCTGGGCTTCCTGCTGCTGGCTGTCGGCCTGGCCTTCTTCGGCCTGTCCTATCTGGCCGCCGTCCGGGCGTCCCGGCCGACGTCGTCAGCCGAGATCCT
>JAICGL010000480.1 GCA_025923175.1 Acidimicrobiia bacterium | reverse complement strand
TTCATGGCCAACCAGAAGGGCTACAAGGACAACGCCGGCGCTCTTTCGAAGGCCGACGCCGACGGCGCCAAGAAGATCCTCGACGAGGCCGGATGGACGCTCCAGGGCGAGTTCCGCAAGAAGGACGGCAAGGAGCTGGCGATCCGCTTCGTGATCCCGTCGCAGGTGAAGACGTCGCAGGACGAGGCGAACCTCGTCTTCAACATGCTGAAGACCATCGGCGTCAGGGTGAACATCGAGACCGTGCCGTCGGATGACTTCTTCGAGAAGTACATCAACACCGGCAATTTCGACTTCACCGTGTTCTCCTGGATCGGCACGCCGTTCCCGATCAGCTCGTCGAAGTCCATCTACGCCGAGCCCAAGGGCGACGACATCCAGCAGAACTACGCCCGGACCGGCTCGGCCGAGATCGACGCTCTCTTCGACCAGGCCAACTCGGAGTTCGACGACGAGAAGCGCATCGACCTCGGCAACCAGGTCGACGCCAAGATCTGGGAGCTGGTCCATTCGATGACGCTCTACCAGCGCCCGGAGATCATCGCCGCCAAGGAAAAGCTGGCCAACTTCGGCGCCTTCGGGTTCGCCAGCACCCACTACGAGGACATCGGCTTCAAGAAGTAGCCCCGCTCTCCTCAAGATCTACGACGAGGCCGGGAGCCCCCCTGAGCTCCCGGCCTCGTCGCGTGTCCGCGCAGGCGGTCTTGTTTGGTGAGTTGAAATTAGGAGCGGGCGGAGAACACGCCCCGGATGACGATCCGCTTCGCAGCCGACCCCGGCGGGTGGCAGGCGAACAGCGTGAGCGTCGCGTCCTGGGTCGGGTTGACGATCCAGGTGTCGGTCGGCTTCACGATCTCCTGCTTCGTCATCTTGTAGGTGAACGTCCCGTTGGGCATGACGAAGATGATCTCGTCGCCGGCCACGAGCTTGTCGACATTGCGGAACGGGTGGCTGTGCGTCACCCGGTGGCCGGCGAACACGGAGTTGCCGAGCTGGCCGGGAAGGGCGCTGCCCGGCCAGTGCCCGGGGCCACGGTCGACGACCGTCAGCGTCACGCCTTCATAGACGGGGTGCACCAGCCCGATCTTGGGAATGCGAATCTCGCCGATCTTGACGATCGGCACCTTGGCCCGCTCGTCGGCCGGTGGCGCCGAGGGCCGGGTGCGGGGCGCCGGGTCCGCCAGCGGAAGGGTGGTGGTGATGGTCGTCGGCGCCGTCGGGAGCTCTCCGAAGACCATCTCTTCGGCGACGGAGGCCGCCGCCGCCACCGACTCTCCCTGGCCGCTCTCGTCGACGGCCACGAAGAGTCCGCTCGACAGCACGACGAGGATCAGCGCGGCCAGCACCGGGACGGTCGGCACCCTCCACAGCCGCCGCGGCCGTCGCGTCGAAACGGGCGTCTCCGCAGACGGGTCTACCGGCGGAAAATCTGAGTAGAGGAGCTCGGGAGAGGTCTCGTGCTGGCCCGGCTCCCCGGGGGGCGGGGAGATCGACACGCAGAGTTGTTCGCCTCCTGGGGTGCCACACCTGCCGGTGAAACGCAACTGCAATCGCCCGGAACATATGTACGGTTTCGGCGAATCAAGTGAAGCGCGCGGAACTCGGACGGTTTGGGAAACGACCATCGGTGCAAAAGGTGAGTGGGGCTTTACGTAAGCGAGCCATGATAGATATCGTTAGGCAGGCCTAATGACTTCGTACGAGCTCCGCCTTCAGCGCGCGGCCACCGCCGCGGCCCCTGCGGTAGCCCCCACCGCGCCAAGGTCGCGCCCCGCGACGGACTACGCGATCGTCGCCGGAGCGTGGGCTGTGGCCGTCGTCACCGCCGCCGTTTTCCCGCTCGACGATCCCCGGGTGGCCCAGGTGGCGCTGTTCGTCCATCTGGTGTCGATGGCCATCGGTTTCGGCGCCGTGATCGTGATCGACATCTACGGCCTCCTGTGGCTGGCCGGGCGCCGGTCGCTGGCCGAGTTGGTGGACCTCGACACCGCCGCCCATACGGTCATCGCCATCGGCGTCGGCGGGCTGCTCGCCAGCGGGATCGCCCTCCAGCCAGAGCTCACCACGCCGTTGGCCCGGTTCAAGATGCTGCTGGTTCTGGTGCTGATGCTCAACGGCCTGGCCGCCCAGCGTTTCCTCGTTGGCATGCGGACGACCCTCCCCGCCGGCACCAGCGGCGCCAGCATCCCGTGGGCGGCCTTCCAGCGCGGCCTGACCGCTGCGCTCGTCTCCCAGGCGTCCTGGTGGGGGGCCATCGCCATCGGCTTCATCACGAACGCGGCACGCCACTCCTAATCTGGGCGGCTCCTCCGTAGCCTGGGGCCCCTGCCCCACGCCGGCCATGGTTCGGTGGCGCCCGGTACGTTCCGTGACAGGCTGGGCGGATGCAATACGGCATCAGCATGTTCCCGACCCGGTACTCCATCGGCCCGGCCGAGCTCGCCCGGGCAGTGGAGGAGCGGGGCTTCGAGTCGCTGTTCTTCCCTGAGCACACCCATATCCCCACCAGCCGGCTCTCGCCCTGGCCGGGCGGGGCCGACCTGCCCAACGAGTATCGGGAGACCTTCGACCCGTTCCTGGCTCTCACGGCCGCTGCGGCAGTGACCGAGCGGCTCCTCCTCGGGACGGGCATCTGCCTCGTCGTCGAGCGGGACCCCATCATCACGGCCAAGGAAGTGGCGACCCTCGACGTGCTGTCCGGCGGCCGGTTCCTCTTCGGCGTGGGTGGAGGGTGGAACCGCGAGGAAATGGCGAACCACGGAACCGACCCGACCCGCCGTTTCGCCATCATGCGGGAGCGGATCCTGGCCATGAAGGAGATCTGGGCCAACGACGAAGCCGAGTTCCACGGCACCCACGTCGACTTCGACCCGGTGTGGCAGTGGCCCAAGCCCGTTCAGTTGCCTCACCCGCCGGTGCTGGTCGCCGGCAACGGCGCCGGCACGATCGATCGGGTCCTGGAGTACGGCGACGGCTGGATCCCGATCCCCGGGCGGGGGACGCTGAAGCTCGGTGACGGCACCGCCCGTCTGCAGGAATTGGCGGGCGAGCGGGGCCGCGACCGGATACCGGTGACCGTCTTCGGGGCCCGCCCGCAGGCCGAGGTCCTCGACCACTACGCCGCTTCCGGGGTCGACCGTGTGCTCTTCGCCCTTCCACCGGTGGAAGCCGCAGAAGCGATCAAGTTCCTCGACAATTACGCGAACCTCGCCGAAACAGAACGTTCATGAGGAAATCCCCGCAAACCTTGCGCGAGGTCTTGACTCCACCACCCCGACGTTGATTAGGTGGACATACCGCTGACGCACACGTAAGCGCATGAAGCGCTTCGGGCTTGGTGGAACCGTAGGGAACAAACTCCTCACCACGAAGGAGGTTGGAACCGACGATGACGGCTTCTAGCGAGGGGGAAGACACCCCGCCCCGCTAGACCGGCCGGCCGATTCACCAAAGAGGCCGGCCCCGAGATCTCAGGCAGCCGGCGTTCGGGAACGACTCTTTCACGGAGCTCCGGGCGACGGTCCACCTGAACAGCAAGATCCCATGCAATGGCCCCGGAGGTACCGCCGGGGCCATTGCTTTTTTCGCGTTCGGATTCCGTCCCGCTGAGGGCCTACGGTCGGGCGCATGGGACCTCAGTTCATCTT
>JAICGL010000479.1 GCA_025923175.1 Acidimicrobiia bacterium | reverse complement strand
CAGTGCTGTCCCCGGAATTCAACATCGTGGTGGGCCTTTCGGGAGATGACGCCGTCGAGGTGTCGGTATCGGGTGACCTCGATCCGGACTCGGTCGGCCGGCTTCGAGCTGTCCTTCACGGCATCCTCCGGGCGGGTCACCGCCGGGTGGTGGTCGACCTGGCCCACAGCGCGTCGGTCGACGGCCGCGCCAAGGAGATGCTGAACAAGATGCTGAAGCGGGCGCGGGCGCAGGGTGGCGACATGGTCGTGCACTGGCAGGCGGCGTAGAACAACCCATTACGGCGGCGCGGCGGCGCTTAACCTTCCCGGGATGCAGCCGCCGGCGGTGCTCGCAATCCATGGTGGGGCGGGCCCAGCGTCTCCCGACGAGACCGACGGCGGCGCCGCCCGGTGGCCAGGACAGGCCGCCGGGCTCGGTGCCGCCCTCCGGGCCGGCCTGGCGGTGCTGGCCGACGGCGGCCCGGCCCTCGAGGCCGTCATCGCTGCCGTGATGGTGCTGGAAGACGACGAGCACTGGAACGCCGGTCGAGGCTCGGCCCTCACCGCGGCCGGAACCGTGGAGATGGACGCCGCCGTGGCCGACGGGGGCGATCGGCGCATCGGCGGTGTGGCCTGTGTCACCGGCGTCCGCCACCCGGTGCTGGCCGCCCGGGCGGTCATGGAGGACGGCCGCCATGTCCTCCTGTCCGGCGCTGGCGCCGAGGCGTTCGCCCGCGAAGCCGGCCTGGCCTTCGAAGCGCCCGAGTGGTTCATCATCGAGCGACGGCGCGGGGCCTTGGCAGACTGGTTGGCCGGTGCGGGAGGCGGCACCGTCGGGGCGGTCGCCAGGGATCGCGACGGGCACCTCGCGGCAGCCACGTCAACCGGCGGGCGCAACGGCCAGCTCCCCGGCCGGATCGGCGACAGCCCCATTCCCGGCGCCGGTACCTGGGCCGACAACGCCGGATGCGCTGTTTCGGCCACCGGCATCGGCGAGGCGTTCCTGCGGGCGGCGTTCGCCCACGAGGTCGACGCGCGGCTCCGGCTCGAGGGCGTCGACCTCGCCACGGCCTGTCAGGAGGCGCTGGCGGCGGTGACGGCTGCGGGTGGCAATGGAGGCTGCATCGCCGTCACCGGCGATGGCCCACCCGTCATGCCGTTCACGACGGAGTTGATGCACCGGGGTTGGGCCGAGGTGGGTGGGTCGCTCTGGGTGGCCGCCCGACCGGGCCCCCTGGAGCGCCTCGAAACCGAATAGGTACGAACCGGTCACGCCGCCAACCGTGCCGTCTCGGCACCGGTGCCGTCCCCTTACCATGGATGCGTGGGCATGCGGACCAACTGCAAGTTCTACGAGAGCCGGACGTACCCCACGGGTGACACGGTCCGGAAGTGCGACCTCGACCTCGCCCCCGAGGCTCCCTTCCGCTGCCCGGACAACTGCCCTGCCTTCAAGCCCCGCATGGCCGACATCGGCTGGAGCTACGGCACCCTCCAGGGTGACCTCGGCCCGCCTCCACCCAAGGGATACGACGCGTCGGCGGCGAGGCTCCTCGATGAGGCGGAGGACATCGTGAACGCGGCCGGGCCGGAGATCCTGGCCGAGTTCAGGCAGCAGGACCAGCGCCGAGGCCTCGCCGGCTGGCTCGATCGAATCAAGCGCCGCCGGTAGTCAGCGGCCGAAGCGCTAAGCGTTCGGCGGTTGGGCGGGCCGGATCGAAATGGGTTCGCCATCTCCCGGCGCGTGCTCGGCCGCCTTGGCAGCGTCGACGGCGGCCAGGTTGGCGTTGGCGGCGGCGAAGACCCGGGCAGTGCAGCCCGACATCTCCACCGGCGGCATCAGCTCGGTTGAAATCCGGTTGGCCAGCAGGTGGAAGGCCTGCCCGGCGGCGCTCTGCGGTTCGGCCAGCGCCAGTGGGGAACCGGTGTCGCCCCCGGTGGCTACGCCCGGCTCGAGCGGGATCTGAGCCAGGAGCGGCGCCTTGACCTCGTCGGCCAGCGCCTGCCCGCCACCCGAGCCGAACAGCGGATACGACTGGCCGTGGTCGCAGGTGAAGGCGCTCATGTTCTCGACCACGCCAGCCACCTTGAGATAGGAGCGCCGGGCCATGTCGGCCACCCGGACGGCCACCTTCTGGGCGGCCAGCCCCGGGGTGGTCACGACCAGCAGCTCCGCCCTGGGGAGGAGGCGCGACAGGGCCATCTGGATGTCGCCCGTCCCCGGAGGCATGTCGACGAGCAGGTAGTCGAGGTCCCCCCAGCGGACGTCGGTCAGGAACTGCTCGACCGCCTTGGCCAGCACCAGCCCCCGCCACATGAGGGCCATGCCCTCGTCTTCGACGAGGAAGCCCATCGACACGACTTTGAGGATCCCGTCCGGGCCGTTGGGCCGCACGGATGGGACCTTTACCTCATTGGGGTGGATTTTCCCGTCGGCCCCGCCGAGGCGAGCGTTGACCCCGAGCATCCGGGGGACGGAGAAGCCCCAGATGTCGGCGTCGAGGACGCCGACCGTGTGGCCCTGGGCGGCCAGGGCCGCGGCCAGGTTGACCGTCACCGACGACTTGCCCACCCCGCCCTTGCCGCTGGCCACGGCCAGGATCCGGGTGGTCAGAGGAACCTGCGTCTCCGGCGCCCGTTCGGCGGCCTGCTTGCGGGCCTTGGCCATGAGGTTGGCCCGCTCGGGGGCGGTCATGGCGGTGGTGCGGATCTCCACCCCGCTCGCGCCCGGGAGGCCGCGCAGCCGGCTCTCGACGTCGCTCTCGATCTGGCCACGGAGCGGGCAGGAGGCAATGGTCAGCGCGATCTCCACGCTGATCAGCCCTTCCTCGTCGACGGAGACGTCGCGCACCATCCCGAGGTCGACGACGCTGGAGTGCAGCTCGGGGTCGATGACCGCCTCGAGCATGCGCCAGACCTCTTCGGTGGTGGGGCGATCAGGATTCATGGCAGCGCATTAAACCGGCCAACACCTTGAAAATATTCCCTGATCCGGCTACGGTCAACCTCATGGTGGACCTGCTTCCCGTCTTCAAGGCGCTCGGAGACGACACGCGGTTCGCTATCTATCAGGAGCTCGCCCAGTCGCCGGCGCCGTGCTCAGCCACCGAGCTGGCCGAGCGGCTGGAGCTCCACCCCAACACCGTGCGGCCCCACCTCGACCGCATGAAGGAAGCGGGGCTGGTGGAGGTCGAGCCGATCCACCGGGGCACGGTCGGCCGCCCGCAGCTGCGCTACTCCCTCGCCCCCGGCGCACCCGGGCTGGGCTTCGACCCGCCGGCCCACACGCTGCTCGCCGGCCTGCTGGCCGCTTTGGCCGAGCAGTTGGGCGGAGACGGGCTCGACGCCGCCAACCTCGGCCGCCGGTGGGGCACCGACGCCACCGGGCGGCGCCAGAGCACCCGGGGTTGCCTGGCCGCCCTCGTGGCCGAGCTCGACCGGCTCGGGTTCGACCCGGTGGAGACGGAACTCGGGGGCGGCGGCGCGGAGACGCGGCGGGTGCGGGTCGACTTCCTCCACTGCCCATTCCGGGAGCTGGCCGAGGCCTATCCCGAGCTGGTCTGCAGCCTGCATCGCGGGATCGTGGAAGGCGTGGTGGGCAAGAGTGCCAGTGCTCGTCGACCGGCGGGAATGGTTGAGGACTTTCGTACGTTGATCGATCGCGACCCGT
>JAICGL010000478.1 GCA_025923175.1 Acidimicrobiia bacterium | reverse complement strand
GCCCGGCGCAAGTACCGCTGCGTCTTCGTGATGCCCGACAAGATGGCCCAGGAGAAGATCAAGCTCTTGCGGGCCTACGGCGCCGAGGTCGTCGTCTGCCCGACGGCCGTCGCGCCGTCGGACCCGGAGTCGTACTACTCGGTGGCCAACCGGCTGACCGAGGAGATCCCGGGCGCCTACCAGCCCAACCAGTACCGCAATCAGGAGAACCCCGAGTCGCACGTGCGCAGCACCGGGCCCGAGATCTGGCGCCAGACGGCCGGGCGGATCACCCACTTCGTGGCCGGCATCGGCACCGGCGGCACGATCACCGGCGTGGGCCGGTATCTGAAATCGCAGAATCCGGCGGTGCAGGTGATCGGCGCCGACCCCGACGGCTCGGTGTACTCCGGCGGCGATGGACGGCCCTATCTGGTCGAGGGCATCGGCGAGGACTTCTGGCCCGAGACCTACGACCGCAGCGTCGTCGACCGCGTCGTGGCGGTGACCGACCGGGACTCGTTCCTCACCGCCCGGCGGGTCACCCGGGAGGAGGGCATCCTCATCGGCGGCTCCGGCGGCACGGCGGTGTGGGCGGCACTGGAGGTCGGCAAGGAGCTCGGCCCCGACGACGTCGTGGTGCTGATCATTCCCGACTCCGGGCGGGGCTACCTGTCGAAGGTCTACGACGACGAGTGGATGGCCGACTACGGATTCCTCTCCGCGCTGGGCAACACCGTCGGCGACATCCTCCATCGCAAGTCGGCCGACCTGCCCGCCCTCGTCCACGTGCACCTCGACGAGACGGTGCGGGACGTGATCTCCACCATGCGTGAGTTCGAGGTGTCGCAGATGCCGGTCGTGCGGGCCGAGCCTCCGCTGAGGACGTCGTCGGAGGTGGCGGGAAGCGTCGACGAGCGTGAGTTGATGAGCCTGGCCTTCTCCAACCCCGCCGTCCTCGACCGGCCGGTGGCGGAGGTGATGTCGCCGCCGCTGCCGAGCGTGGGCCTCGGCGAGCCCGTGGACGTGGTGGTGGGTGCGCTCGAATCGGCGACCGCCGTGCTGGTGCTCGACGCCGGTCACCCCGTCGGCATCCTGAGCCGCAGCGACCTCCTGGCCTTCCTCACCCATCGATGATGGGAGGAGAAGGGTTCGAGACCCGCGCCATCCACGCCGGCCAGCCTCCGGACCCGCAGACCGGGGCGGTGATGGTTCCCATCTACCAGACGTCGACCTTCGCCCAGGAGGGGGTCGGGCACCACAAGGGCTACGAGTACGCCCGCACGGGCAACCCGACCCGCACGGCGCTGGAGGATTGCCTGGCGTCGCTGGAGACCGCAGCCTTCGGCTTCTGTTTCGCCAGCGGGATGGCCGCCGAGGACGCCATCCTCCGCCTCCTTGCCGCAGGCGACCACGTCATCATCCCGACCGACGCCTACGGCGGCACCTGGCGTCTCGTCGACAAGGTGCACGCTCCCGCCGGGCTGGCCTACACCGCCGCCGACCTGACGTCGCTCGACAACCTGGCCGCCGCCTGGCGGCCGGAGACGAAGATGGTGTGGATCGAGACACCCTCGAATCCGCTGCTGTCGATCGTCGACATCGCCGCCGTGGCGTTCTACGCCGCCGAACGGGGCGCTCGCACCGTCGTCGACAACACATTCGCCACGCCGTACCTGCAGCAACCGCTCGTCCTCGGCGCGGACATCGTCGTGCACTCGACGACCAAGTACCTCGGCGGCCATTCCGACGTCGTCGGCGGATTCGTCGGGGTGCGCAACGACGCGCTCGCCGAACGGCTCGGCTTCCTGCAGAACGCCGCCGGAGCGGTGCCCGGCCCGATGGACTGCTTCCTCACGATGCGGGGCCTCAAGACGCTGGCGGTGCGGATGGACCGGCACTGCGCCAACGCAGCTGCCGTCGTCGAGTTCCTCGTCGCGCATCCCGCGGTCAAGTCGGTGCTGTGGCCGGGTTTGCCGGACCAACCGGGCCACGACATCGCCCGTAAGCAGATGCGGGACTTCGGAGGGATGGTCAGCTTCACGGTCCACGGCGGCGCCGATGCGGCGGCCGCCCTCGTGGCGAAGACGGAGATCATCACCCTGGCCGAGTCGCTCGGCGGTGTGGAGTCGCTCATCGAGGTGCCGGCGCTGATGACCCACCTGTCAGTAGCCGGTTCCACCAACGAGGTCGACCCGGGGCTCGTACGCCTGTCGGTCGGGATCGAGACCGTCGACGACCTCATCGAAGATCTCCGGCAGGCTCTCGACACGACGGCTCGCTAGCCTGCCCCGCATGAGCAGCGATCGCCAGTGGGGGTTCCGGACGAGGTCCGTCCATGCCGGTGGGCGGCCCGACCCGACGACGGGTGCGCGGCAGGTGCCGATCTACCAGACGACGAGCTTCGTCTTCGAGGACACCGCCGACGCCGCCGACCTCTTCGCCCTCCAGAAGTACGGGAACATCTACACCCGCATCGCCAACCCCACGGTGGCGTCGTTCGAGGAGCGCCTCGCCAGCCTCGAAGGGGCGATCGGGGCGGTGGCGGCCAGTTCGGGCATGGCCGCCGAGCTGATGACGGTCGCCTGTCTGGCCCAAGCCGGTGAGCACGTCGTGTCGAGCTCCGCCCTCTACGGCGGCACCCACACGCTCTTCGACGTGACGCTGCGCCGCCTCGGTATCGAGACGACCTTCGTCGATCCGGCCGATCCCAAGGCCTTCGCTGCTGCCATCCGACCCGAGACCAAGCTGCTCTACACCGAGATCGTGGCCAACCCCTCGGGCACGGTGGCCGACATCGCCGCGCTGGCCGACGTCGCCCACGCCGAGAACCTGCCGCTGGTCATCGACTCCACCCTCGCGACGCCATACCTCTGCAGGCCGATCGAGCACGGCGCCGACATCGTCATCCACTCGGCCACGAAGTTCATCGGCGGGCACGGCACGACCATCGCCGGCGTCGCCGCCGAGGCCGGCACCTTCAACTGGGGCAATGGCCGCTTCCCCCGCTTCACCGAACCCGTGCAGTCGTACGGCGGGCTCAAGTTCTGGGAGAACTTCGGCGAGTACGCCTTTTGCACCAAGCTCCGGTCCGAGCAGCTGCGCGACATGGGCGCGGCGATGTCGCCGATGTCCGCATTCCTGCTGCTGACCGGGCTCGAGACGCTGGCCCTGCGGATGGAGGCTCACGTGGCCAACGCCGCAAGGGTGGCGGAATGGCTCGAGGAGCACTCCGCCGTCTCGTGGGTGCGCTACGCCGGCCTCCCGTCGTCGCCGTCGCACGAACTGGCACAGCGCTACATGCCCATGGGTCCGGGAGCGGTCTTCAGCTTCGGCGTGGAGGGCGGCCGGGAAGCGGGGCGGGTCTTCATCGAGTCGCTCGAGGTGGCCAGCCATCTGGCCAACATCGGCGACACCCGCACGCTGGTCATCCACCCGGCTTCGACCACCCACCAGCAGCTGTCCGACGAGGCACTGGTGGCGTGTGGCGTGCCGCCCGATCTGATCCGGATCTCGGTCGGGATCGAAGATGTGGACGACATCCTCTTCGACCTCGATCAGGCCCTGCACAAGGCGGTCATGAAGTGAGTACCTGGTCCGCTCCCTCCGCACGCGAGCGCTGGGAGATCATTCAGAGCACCAAGTCCGTGGCCATGATGGGGGCCTCCCCGAACCCGGCCCGGCCGAGCTACTTCGT
>JAICGL010000477.1 GCA_025923175.1 Acidimicrobiia bacterium | reverse complement strand
TTCCGGACGCTCCGGCAGGGCCAGCGGGTGGTCTTCGAGCTCGACGAGGCCGACCGGGCCACCCACCTGCGGACCGGCGCCGAGCCCGACCTCGGCATGGGCAGCGTCCAACTCCAGTAACCAGGGGTGTTCACGGCCACCACTCACCGCGCGCCGGTACGATTGGTGTCGTGCTGCCGATACTGATCGCCCTGTTCATCGGCGTTCCCTTCGCCGAGATCTACGTGCTCCTCCAGGTCGGTCAGGCGATCGGCGCCATCAACACCCTGGTACTGCTGATCCTCATCTCGGTGGTCGGCGCCTGGCTGGCCAAGCGCGAGGGGCTCGGCGTGCTGCGCCGGATGCAGCGCTCGATCGACTCGGGGCGGGTCCCCGGCACGGAGCTCGTCGACGGCTTTCTGATCCTGCTGGCCGGCGCCCTCATGCTCACCCCCGGGTTCCTCACCGACATCCTGGCCATCCTCCTGCTTCTGCCTCCGGTCCGGGCCGTCGTACGGCGAGAGGTCCGCCGGCGCGTCGCCCGGCGGATCCAGATCATCTAGGCGCGATCGCAGATGGGCCGGTTCGAGCGCCTCTCCCCCCGGCGCTTCCGGCCGACCCGGCTCGCCCTCGCCGTCCAGGATCGCTACAGCGAACTCCACGGCGGTGAGCTCGCCTCGGCCATCACCCTCTCGGCCTTCCTGTCGCTCCTGCCGCTGCTCCTCGTCGGGATCGCCGTGTTCGGCTTCTTCTCCGCCGCTTCGTCGAAGGACCTCGCCGTCGAGACCGTCAACAGTCTCGGTCTCGACACCTCGTCGGACACCGCCAACCTGATCACGGAGGCCATCCGCACCGCGGAGAGCAGCCGCAAAGCGGCGTCGGTCGTGGGCCTGGCCGGTCTGCTCTGGACGGGCCTCGGTCTGGTCAGCGCCCTCCAGAGCGCCTGGAACATCGCCTGGCAGGTGCCCGGGCGCGGCCTGCGCGACAAGGCGGTCGGGCTCGCCTGGCTTGCCGGGGCGGGCGTCCTCTTCGCCGGCTCCTTCGTGCTGTCCGCCGGAGCCCAGCTGCTGCCCGCCTACCTGACCCCGCTCGGGATCGTGGCCGGCCTGGCCACCGGCGTCGGCCTCTGGCTCTGGACCGCGCACACGCTCCCCAACCGCCAGGTCGGCTGGAAGGCGCTCCTCCCCGGGGCGCTCCTCGGAGCCGCCGGCTTCGAGATCCTGAAGGTGGTGGCGTCGGTCATCGTCCCCCGGGTGGTGGCGTCGTCGTCTGATCTTTACGGCCCGGTCGGGGTCGTCTTCGCCGTCCTCGGCTGGCTGTTGCTGTTCGGGCGCCTCGTCGTCTACGCCGCGGTCCTCGAGGTCGTCCTCTGGGAGAAGCGCCACGGCACGGTGCAGCTCACGATCGAGGCGCCGGCCCGGCCGGGGGTGGCTCCGGTCAGCGCAACCCGCGCCGGCGAGCAGCGCTTCGCCAAGTCAGCGCCCGGCGTGAAGAAACTGCCCTTCGCCCGCCGCAGCAGCGACGGTCAGGGGAACGGGGTCAGCGACCCGCAGTCAGGCCGTTCAGTACGCCACTGACCGGCTGCAGCAGACCACCGAGCACGCTTCCGAGGGCCGGCGGCACCTGCACGGCCACCGACTGATCCGCCGGAAGCTGCACCGTGGCCGACAGCGGGGCGTCGAACGGGCCGGTCACACCCGGCACCGACACGGTGGCTTCGACCGGAAGCGGCACCGGGACGGCCTGCTGGACCTGCGTGAGCACGGAGTCGAGCGTGGCGCCCAGGGGGGTGCCTGCCAGGAGGCCGCCCTCCTCGGCGTCGTCGGGCCGGTGGATGATCGTCTGACGGCTGCCACCGGAGTGGTTCGGCGAGCGGTCGTTCCCGTCACCGAGCAGCGTGCTCCGGCTGCCGCCTTCCACCTTGCGGTAGGTGGAGGCGTCGTCACCCGTGGGGGTGGCGGTCGCTGCGGCGGCGCTTCCCTCGCCCTGAGCCGGGGTCGTGGCCTGGCTCTCGACGGAGGGAAGAGGGGTGGTGGCGACGACGCCGATCGCACGATCGACGGCGGCGCTCACGGCGGACATGTCGGCCTGAGCCACCTGGGCGGACTGCTCACCCTGGTTCATCACCTTCGGCACGGCGCTGCCCGACAGGGCCAGGACGAGCATGCTCACCCCGGCCAGGGCCTTGTGGACCAACGGGTTGTCGGCCAGGGCGGTGGTCTGGGACAGGTCGGGCGCCCGGTCGACCAGCGGGCCGGCCATGTTGCCGAAGTTGAACCCCTTGCGCTGGAGACCGGCCATGAGCAGCGGGACGGGCAGGAAGGCGTTCCGCAGGGTGGCGTTGACGTCGGTCAGCTCGTCACGCCGGCAGCGGCACTTGGCGCAGGCGTCGAGGTGCGTCTGGACGGCCACCCGGTCCTTCTCGGCCAGGTCGCCACGGACGTAGTTGCCGAGCCGGTTCACGGTGGCCCGGCAGTCCTCGCTGGCCTCGGCCTTGAGGTGAGCCTGGAGGTAGGCCTCCCGGAGACCCTTGCGGGCCCGGTACGCGAGGGCGGCCACAGCGTTGGGCTTGATGCCGATCCGGCGGGAGACCTCGGCCGGGGACAGGCCCTCGACCTCGGTGAGCCACAGCACCGTCCGCCACCGGGCGGGCAGCGCCTGGAGGGCCTCGCCGACCAGGTTCTTCTCGAGCCCGAGGAGCGCCATGTCGTCGGCCTGGGCGGAGCCGGGGGTCTCCGGCATCTGCTCCCGCAGGTCGATACGGCGCTCCCGGCGGAGCCGGTCGGTGGCCGCGTTGCGCACGCAGGTGAGGAGGTAGGGACGGAAAGCGATCTGGCGCCCGGCCATGCGGGGCAGGGCGGCGAAGACCCGGGCGAAGCCCTCAGCCACGGCGTCTTCGGCGTCAGCCGCTGACGAGGCACACATGCCGGCGACCTTGCGAGCGGCGTCCCGGTGCCGGAGGTACAGGGTGCCGAACGCGCTGCGGTCACCTTCGCGGGCCCTATCGAGGAGCTCTTCCTCGCTGACCTGGGAGGCGTCAGTCAAGTTAATGAAGCTCAAGGTGTCGCTCATGGCGTCCCCTCCAGCCCACGAAACGCCCGTGGAACGCCCAGATGACGTGAATCCACATGAATTCTCCCATATCCCACCCATCGTGACAATTGGGATAGATGGGGAACGCCCTGCGTGTTCACGGACGGGCCGATCGAAATCGACGGGAGGACCTGCGTTTGCTGCGAAGGGTCGGACGCTTGAACACCGGTTGCGGACGAGCCTGCCACGAGCTCGGCCACGGGAGTGGGAAGCGTCGTCGGCCTGGGGGATCGGCCCACGTGATGCTCCTTGACCTCTGGCGACCCGCCACCCGGCCGCCTGGTGATCAAGCTATTCGCCGGGGGTTCACCTGATCCTCCCAGGGGTGGTGCAGATGCCCGATAAGTCCGATTCGGATGCGGAGCATCAGGTCGCCGTCTGATTCGCACACTTTTGCTTCGGAGGAAGCGCCCTCCGTGTCACAAAGTTCGCGAAATTGGGATATCAGTCCCAGGTACGCAGATCGGTGACGGGAGCCGCGCCCGCCTCCAGGGCTCTCACGACCTGCACCTCGACGTCGAAGCGGAGACCGGACCGGATGGTGTCGTGGACCTCGGTGACCAGATGATGGTGGTCGACTCCCTCCGCCGCCGGGACCACCTCGCAGC
>JAICGL010000476.1 GCA_025923175.1 Acidimicrobiia bacterium | reverse complement strand
GCTCGCCCTTCTCGGCGAGCTGGACGACGCCCGGGAGTTGGCCGAGGCCAGCATCGCTGCGGCCCGGGACACAGGCGTGGTCCTCTACGAGGGAATTGGCAATTGGGGCCTGTCGCATGTGGCCGCCGCCGCCGGCGACGCCGCTGCCCTCCGCCAGTCCAGCCATGCGTTCTGGCAATGCTTCAGCTTCCAACACGGATGGGCTGCTCTCCCGCTCGGCCATCTGGCCGTGGCCGAGCTCGCCGCCGGCGACCTCACCGCCGCCCGCCGGCGGGCCGAGGAGGCGGTAGCCGCCACCACCGGCTATGGCATGAAGCACCACGCCATGGACGCCCTGCTGACGAGCGCCCGGGTGGCGGTCGCCCTCGGCGAGGTTGACCGGGCCCGGGAAGACGCCCACCGGGCCCTGGCCATCGGGGCAGCCATCGAAGCCCGGATCGGAATCGCCGACACCCTCGAGTGCCTGGCCGGCATGGCCGGTAACGATGACCACCAGGCGGCAGCCAGACTTCTCGGCGCCGCCGATGTCCTGCGGCGCAGTACTGGAGCCGTGCGCTTCAGGCTCTACCAGCCCGGCTACGAAACCGATGTGTCGGCCCTGCGGGCGGCGATGGGCGACCAAGCCTTCGAACTGGCCTGGGGGGAAGGGGCGAAGCTGTCCACCGCCGAGGCGGTCGCCTACGCCCAGCGGGGACGGGGCGAGCGCAAGCGTCCGTCCAGCGGCTGGGCGTCGTTGACCCCGGCCGAGCGTGACGTGGTCAGTCTCGTCGCCGAAGGCCTGGCCAACAAGGACATCGCAGCCCGCCTGTTCATCTCGCCCCGTACCGTGCAAGCCCACCTCACCCACGTGTACACCAAGCTGGGCGTCACCTCCCGGGTGCAGCTGGCGCAAGAGGCTGCCCGCCACACGTAAGACGGCACCGTCGTAGACTCGTCTTCCGTGGAGGAGCAGGGGAAGTTCGACGTCGCCGAGTTCGCCGACGAGCTTGCCCGCGCACCGCAGAACCGTGAGGTCGGCACGGCTGTCCGCTTCGAGAACGACCACGTGCGGGTGTGGGAGATCGTGCTGGAGCCGGGGGAGCGGGGGCCGTTCCACATTCACACCCAGACGTACTTCTGGACGGTCGTCGACTCCGGCCGCGGTAAGCAGCGCTTCGCCGACGGCACCTTCGTCGTTCGCGATTACCAGTCGGGCGAAACCAAGTACCTCGTGCACTCGCCCGACGACCCCATGATCCACGACCTCGAGAACGTCGGCTCGACGACGATGCGGTTCATCACCGTCGAGTTGAAGCGCTGACGGGCGACGGGCCGGCAATGCGCCGGGCGGTGATCGTGGGCGGCTCTCTCGGCGGGATCAACGCTGCGCTCTGGCTGCGCGACATCGGCTGGGACGTCGAGGTCCTCGAACGATCGGCGTCGCCACTCGAGGGCCGCGGCGCCGGCATCGTGCTCCACCCGGCCACGGCCCGCTATCTCGTCGACCACGGCGTGGCCGATCTCACCCAGATCAGCGCCCCTGTCGACTGGCTGCGCTACCTCGGAGCCGACGCCACAGTCCTGAGCCAGACGTCCTGCCGGTTCCGCTTCACATCGTGGACCACGCTCTACCGCTTCCTGCTCGGCTGCTTCGACCGGTCCCGCTACCGGATGGGCACTGAGGTTGCGGCGGTCGAGGTCGAAAGAGGGGCAGCAACTGTTACCACGGTGAGCGGAGAACGGATCGGCGGGGATCTCGTCGTGGCCGCGGACGGGGTCTCCTCAACCGTCCGGTCACGTCTCCTGCCGGACGTCGCGCCCCGTTATGCCGGCTATGTCGGCTGGCGCGGCACGGTGGGTGAGGAGCAGCTCTCGACCGATACGTTCCGGGCTCTCCACGAGGCGATCACGTACCACCTCATGCCGGCCAGCCACATCCTGGCCTATCCGATCCCCAACGTGGACGGCACGGTCACGCCCGGCCGCCGGCAGTTCAACTGGGTCTGGTACCGCAACATCGCCGAGGGCGCACCAATCGACGATTTGATGACCGGCGCCGACGGCCGTCGTCACCCACTGTCCCTCCCGCCGGGCATGGTGCAGACGCACCACGTCGACGAACTGAGGACGGCAGCCAAGCACCTGCCCGGCCCGCTGGGCGAGATCGTGACGGAGACCGCCGAGCCGTTCGTCCAGCTGATCGTCGACGTGGCTGTGCCGCGCATGGTCGTCGGCCGGGTCTGCATCCTGGGCGACGCCGCCTTCGCCCTCCGCCCCCACGCCGCCGTCGGTACGGCCAAGGCGGCCGAGGACGCCTGGCAGTTGGCCCGGGCGCTGGAGTCGAACACCGGCGACCTTGACGGCGCGCTCGCCAACTGGGAGGACAAGCAGCTGCGTCTCGGCGGCCAGGTCGCCGCCCGCACCTGCGACGCAGGCAATCGCTCGCAGTTCGACGGCACCTGGCAGGTGGGCGAGCCACTGCCGTTCGGCCTCTACGAAGTCGGTGACAGCGCCTTCGGACCACCATGACCCTTGGCTCCGCGCCGATGCGCCAGACTGACGGCAAAGCAGCGCGAAGTCGACGAAGGGGGAGGCAGTGGAAGAGGGGACGCGGCATTCCTGGAACTCGCCGGACTGTTGGGGGCGGGAGTGGTCTTCACCGGAGGGGCGGCCGGCCTCGTCATCGGAGCGGGAGCCGGTTCGGCCGGGGCGACGCCGCCGAGCGGGAAGCTGACCCGCGAGGAGTTCGCGAAAGGGCGCCTGGCCGACGCCTTCAAGATCCAGACCTCGGGCCCGACCGACTTCCACATCCAGCGCGTCGTACTCGAACCCGGGGCGGACAGCGGATGGCACACCCACCCCGGCATCGCCCTCGACATCGTCAAGAAGGGAACAGTGACCGCCTACCTCGACGACGGCGAGTGCAAGCCGGTCAAGGTCGAAGCCGGCCAGGCCTTCCTGTTCCCGGCGGCTGTCACGCACATCGCCCGCAACGAGGGTGACGAGCCGGCCGAGGTGTACGTCACCTACCTCGTCACCGCCGGCGCCGACCCCAGAAAAGACGCCGAGGCGCCCGCCAACTGCAAGCTGCCGTCCTAGCACCGACGACGCAAGCATGACGGCGCTCATTCCGCCCGGGAAGGGGCGAAGCGGGCGGGTCTGCGGGGCCGGTCGATGACCGAAGCGGAGTTCATTGGCGGCGCGGCGAAGCATCAGGTCTGTGAGTCGACTCCGTCGTGTTGTCGCGTCCGCGTTCCTGGCCGCCGCCAGTGTGGTGGCCGTGCAGATGCCACCCGCCCGGGGGGCGTCGACGCCTGTGACCGCGTTGGCGTGGGACGGCTCCGAAGGGGGAAGCCCGGGCCATGGCATCGACGACACCTTCCGGGCCGGCGAGGCCGGCGTCACCTTCATCGTGACCGGCAATTCGACGGGAGTGACCGTCCACCTCCACTCGAGTGACGCGCTTCGGCGGCTCGGCTATGCGGAGGTGCGGCTCTTCCCGGCACGCGGTGCCCGCCTCACGCCGGGGACCTACGACAACGTCGTTCCGGCGTACGGCGCCCCCGAACCGACAGCCGGCATGTGGGTCGCCTCCGACAACGCGGGCTGCGGCATGACCGGCGGCCGCTTTGTGATCCACGAAGCGGTCTACGAGCCGATCACCGACGGCGTCCGCTCCCTGGCTGCCACCTTCGAGGGCGGCTGCTC
>JAICGL010000475.1 GCA_025923175.1 Acidimicrobiia bacterium | reverse complement strand
TCCCAGCTCCGCCTCGAACTGGCTGCCCTGCAGTCGTCGGCCGAGCGCAACCGGCTGGCCGGCGACGCGGCGCAGCGCCAGCTGACCGACCTCCAGATCCTCGCCGGGGTCGTCCCCGCCCGGGGCCCCGGCGTGGCGGTGCGCATCGCCGACCCCGAGGGGGCGTTCGAGTTCGAGCTGCTCCTCGATCTCGTGCAGGAGCTGCGCGACGCCGGGGCCGAGGCCATTGCCGTGAACGGCCGCCGGGTGGGGGGCACGACCGCCTTCTCCGTGCGGGACGGCGCCGTCACGGTCGACGGGCATCCGGTCGGCCAGCCCTACGACGTGCTGGCCATCGGCGATCCGGCCACCCTCGAAGTCGGCCTCAAGATCCCCGGCGGGGCGGTCGACACCCTCGACGCCCTCGACGGGACGAAGGTCACCGTGGAGCGGCGCAGCGACGTGCGGGTCCCGGCCCTCGAGGATCCGCCTGACTTCAAGTCGGCCCGTCCCAAGGACTGATCGAGGACTAAGGTCCCGCGCATGAATTTTCCTGACGACCTCCGCTACACCCAGGAGCACGAATGGGTGCGCGTCGACGGCAACACCGCCCGGGTCGGGATCACCGATTACGCGCAGGACGCGCTGGGTGACGTCGTGTATGTCGACCTGCCGCACGTCGGCGCCACCGTGGCCGCCATGGCCTCCTGCTGCGAGGTGGAGTCGACGAAATCGGTGTCAGAAATCTTCTCGCCGGTGTCGGGCACGGTGGCCGAGGCCAACACCGACCTGTCCGACGCGCCGCAGATGATCAACGAGGATCCCTATGGCAAGGGCTGGATCTTCGCAGTGGAAATGTCGGATGCAGGCGAAGTCGAGGGACTGATGGACGCGGCCGGCTATCAGGCGTTCCTCGAGCAGGAACACTGAGCGTTGCCCGGGGGTCCGGGGGTGTCCCCCGAAAAGAACTGCGTCGAGATCATGTTGACGTCGAGAGTTCGGTTGCCCGGGTAGGGGGTCATCGATACCCTTCCCGCCGTGTTCTGTAATCAGTGCGGCCACCGAAACCCTCCCGGATCGAACTTCTGCTCGTCGTGCGGAGCGGCCCTCAACCTGACCGAGGTCGAGGACACGACGATGACCCATGTCGTGACCCCGGCCGAGGAACGGGAGGGTGATGATGACCTCAAGGTCTCGCCCGACGAGCTGGCCGGCGGCGCGGCGCTCCTGGTCGTGCGGAGAGGACCCAATGAGGGCAGCAAGTACAAGCTCGACGCCGAGGTGACCCGGGCGGGGCGGCATCCCGACTCCGACATCTTCCTCGACGACATCACCGTGTCGCGGCGCCACGCCGAGGTCATCCGGCGGTCCGACGGCTTCCATGTGCTCGACGCCGGTTCACTGAACGGAACCTACGTGAACCGTGACAGAGTGGAAGAGGCCAAGCTGAGCAACGGTGATGAGCTCCAGATCGGCAAGTTCAAGCTCGTCTTCTTCACGGGGCAGGGGAATTGAGCGACGCGGAAAAGAAGGATGGCAGCCGTTCGATCGGCGAGATCCTCGACGACCTGCGGGGAGACTTCCCCGACATCTCGGTGTCGAAGATCCGGTTTCTCGAGAGCCAGGGGCTGATCACCCCGGAGCGCTCGCCGTCGGGGTACCGCCAGTTCACCGAGTCGGATCTCGAGCTGCTCCGGTGGATACTCCGCCAGCAGCGCGACCACTACCTGCCGCTCAAGGTGATCCGTCGCCGGCTGAAGGAAGGCGATGGCCCAGGCAGCGAGGTCGACCTCGGGGGCCCGGGGGTGTCCCCCGGACAAACAGCAGCGGCGGGTCAGGCGCAAGGTCCTGCACCGGCCCGGGTGGCGGCGGCCCTCGTCGCCGTCGACGAAGCCCGCCTCAAGCTTCCCGATCCGCCGCCGCCCGCCGACGACGATGTGTGGCTGGTGTCGGACGGGCCCGACCCTGCAGGCTCGGCCGCGCCCGCAGGTTCAACCGACGAGCTGTGGCCGGCCGGCGGAGAGATTGGCCTCAGCCGCGCCGACATCTGCAAACAGGCTGGCATCGACGACGAGGCGATGGCTGAGCTGGAGTCGTTCGGGCTGCTGCCGGCGGAGGGCCCGGAGGGCTACGGCCCCGAGGCGCTCCGCATCGCCCAGGCCTGCGCCGGGTTCTTCGCCTACGGCGTGGAGGCCCGCCACCTCAAGATGTACAAGCGGTTCGCCGAGCAGGAGGCGGCCCTTCTCCAGCAGGTGGTGCCGCAGGTCAGCGCCAAGGATCCTGGCGGCGCGGCCAAGGCAGCCGACGCGCTGACCGACCTCGCTCGCCTGGGCGCCGCCTTGCGGTTGTCGATGCTCCGGGTCGGCATCGGGCCACCGCCAGGGGCATGATCGCCCGGTGACCTCCGGGATTTCCGCCGCGCCCAAGCCCTGGATGGACGCCGCCGAGCTGGCCGAGACGGTCACCCGGCTGGCGGCCGAGATCGACCGCGACCACCCTGACGGCGTCGTCCTCATCGGCGTGCTGAAGGGGTCGGTGTTCTTCATGGCCGATCTGGCCCGGGCGATCACCGTGCCGTGCGAGGTCGACTTCATCGCCATCTCCCACTTCGCCCCGGACTCCGGGCGGGTCAGGATCGTGAAGGATCTGGAGAGCGACATCGCCGGGCGCAATGTGCTCTTGGTGGAGGACATCGTCGACACCGGCCTGACGCTGTCGTACCTGCTGACCCAGCTGGCCGCCCGGGGGCCGGCAAGCCTCGAAGTCTGTGCCCTCCTCGACCGGTCGCGCCGCCGGATCGTGCCCCTGCCGACCCGCTACTGCGGCGCGGTCATCGAAGACGTTTTCATGCTCGGCTACGGCCTCGACTTCGCCGAGCGGTACCGCAACCACCCCGGCCTGGTCATCGGCGATGTTCGAGTCCTGGAACGGGATCCCGACGCCTACGTGTCGAATCTGTTCGGCCGAGACGGCCGGGAAGAGCCCTAGAACGCGCTGTCTAAGTCTCAGGGTGCCGCTGCTAGGGTGACTTCACGACCGCCGGAGGCAGGCCTGTGATCCGTCTATCGCTCGTGGGCGTACGAGTCGAGGTTCCGAGCAACCAGCCGATCGTCCTGCTGCGCGAGGAAGCCCCCGGCCGCCGGTATCTGCCGATCTTCATCGGCCAGCCGGAGGCGACGGCGATCGTCTACGCCCTCCAGGGGATGGAAAGCCCCCGGCCGATGACGCACGACCTGTTCAAGAACGTCCTCGAGGAGATGGCCGCCCGGATCGACCGGATCGTCATCACCGAGCTGAAGGACGGCACGTTCTACGCCGAGCTCGAGGTTGTCCAGGGCACGAATCGGCACAAGATCTCCTCACGCCCGTCCGACGCCATCGCCCTGGCGGTGCGCTACGAGGAGCCCGTCCCGATCTTCGCCGCAGATTCGGTGCTCGAAGAGGCGGGGGTCGTCTTCGAGAGCGACGACGAAGAAGAGCAGGTGGAGCAGTTCCGGGAGTTCCTGGAACGGGTTCGACCCGAAGACTTCGCGCCGTAGTTCTTCTGCGGGGACACCCCGCATCCCGGGCACCCTCTTCCACAGGGTCATCCACAACGTCATCCACACCCTCCGTTGACACCGCGCGCCCCGGGGGTAAGATTGACGCTGGTGTAACTACGCCCCTGTGAGTTCCGGAGCCGCCGGAACCGAGAGGGGGCCTGAGGAGGCCCGACTCCGATGGTCATGAC
>JAICGL010000474.1 GCA_025923175.1 Acidimicrobiia bacterium | reverse complement strand
GATGAGGCGCTCGCCGAGGACGGTCGCCTCCCATACGGCAACCGCGTCTTCACACACGACGACGAACTCGTCGCCACCGAGACGGCCGACGGTGTCGCTGGGCCGGACCGCGGCCCGGAGCCGTTCGGCGACCTCCCGCAGAACCTCGTCGCCGACAGCGTGCCCCCGGCTGTCGTTGATGAGCTTGAACCGGTCGAGGTCGAGGAACAGGACGGCCACGTTTTTGCCGATCCTTGCCGACCGGGCAAGGGCGACCTCGATGCGGTCGAGGAGCAGGCTGCGGTTGGGCAGGCCGGTGAGCGGGTCGTGCAGGGCGTTGTGGGTCAGTGCCGCTTGGGCCTCCATGCGCTCGGTGAGGTCGCGGATTCCGGCTGAGACGAGCGTGCCGTGTTCGGTCCGCAGTGGGCTGAGGTTGATCTCGACGGGAAACTCGGTGCCATCGCCCCGCAGCGCCATCAGCTCCCGGCCCAGGCCCATCGCCCTGCCTTCGGCAGCGGTGGCGTAGTCGCTGCGATGCATCCGGTGGCGGTGACGGAACCGCTCCGGGACGAGAACCTCGACCGGCTGGCCCACGAGTTCGTCCCGGCTGCGGAGGAACAGCCGCTCGGCCGCGCGGTTGACGAGGACGATCGAGCCGTCATCCCCGGCGATGACCATCGCGTCGGGTGCGGCCTCAAGGAGTTCCCGGAACTGCTCCTCGGCCTGCATCCGGTCCGTGATGTCCTGGCACGTGCCCTGCATGCCGACGACCTCACCCGCGTCATCGGTGATGAGCCGGCCCCGGGCCCGGACCCAGTGGATCCGGCCGTCGGTCCTCGCCAGGCGGTAGTCGAGCAGGAAGGGCTCCAGGGAGGCCATGGCGGCCTCCATGCCGGCAATCACCATTCCGCGGTCGTCGGGATGTACGAGGGACAGGAAGGCGTCGTAGGTCGGCTCGAAAGACGGGTTGACCCCGAAGATCCGGTAGAGCTCGTCGGACCAGATGACCGTCTCGGTGCTGAGGTTCAGTTCCCAGCTGCCGATGCCGGCGCGGCGCTGGGCCTCGGCCAGGCGTTCCCGATCGGCGTCGAGCGCCGCGGTGCGGCTCCGGACACGCTCCTCCAGATCACGGTTGGCCGCCTCGAGGCGGGCAGCGGCCCCGTTTCGCTCGGCCACGATCGCCGCCACCACCAGACCGCTGAAGGCCACCACGGCCAGGAACCCGTCGAGCCGCAGAAGCTCCGTGAGCGAGTCAGCGAACGGCCCGTCCCCGTGCGCCGCCCGGGTCACCGCGGCCGCAGCCGTGGTGAGGCTCGCCAGGGAGGCCCCCGGGAGACCCCAGCGGAGGGCACCCCAGGCGACGAGCGGCAAAGCCAAGTAGGGGTAGCCGGCCGGGCCGATGACACGCAGGCCGCTGACGGCGACAACGAGGAGGAACGCGGTGAACTCCAGGCGGGGCCGGAGGGAACCCCGAAACGAAAGCGTGACGGCGGCGAGCAGCGCCGGGGTGACGACGAGATCGCCCAAGGCGTCGCCCATCCACCACATCCGCCAGGCCGCCCAGTAGTTGTCGGCGGACAGGAGTCCGCCGAGGTAGAGGCTCAGGGTTCCGACGGTGGCGCTCACGGCTGAACCCAGCGCCGCTACGCCGACCAGCGCCGCCACATCGCGGGTCCGCTCGAGTGACGCTCGGAAACCGATCCGGGCGAGAACGGTGGCGGCCGCCACGGCGGCCAGGGTGTTGCCCGCCGCCATGCCGAAGGCACTGCCCAGCGGGACCGCCCCGACAAGACTGTTGAACGCCAGCGCCCCGAGTGCCACTCCCGGCCACAGGCGTCGACCGCGCACGAGCAGCACCGCGAGGGCGAACCCCGCAGGCGGCCATACCGGGGCGACGTTGCCCGGCAGCGACCCGAAGGACAGCCCCAACCGGGCCAACAGGAAGTAGGCGACCGCCAGAAGGACGACGTCGCTGAAGAAGCGAAAATGTCGGATGGGACCGCGCAACGACGCCCTGAACTTTCGAAGGAGCCTTGTAGCCGAAGGTACGGCATTCCCTGAGCGAGCGGAATCGCCCGTCCGGTCTATGCCGTCCTAGTCAGTTGGGGTTATTTCGAGACGGTGGTCCAGGACTCGGCGCCCCAAAACGGGCCGATCGACCACGAGTTGGCGGCGAGGCCGGTGACGTTGCGGGCGGCGAGCACGGCTCGCGGCCGCCACAGCGGGAGCATGAGGCCGTCGGCTTTGACCCTGGCTTCGAGGGCCGGGGCGGCGGACGGGTCGCGGTCGGCGGCGACAGCCAGCGGTGTCAGGCCCTTCGCCCGGGTCACATTGCTCCGGCCGGTGGCGTCGTCGCCGAACCAGCACGCCCAGCACGGCTCGGGCCAGGACACGCTCCGGTGGAGGGCGAGGTCGAAACGACCTTCCGGTAGCCAGGTGGCGTCGACGGTGGCGGACTCGTCGGTGCGCAGCTCGATGGTGGCCCCGGCAGCCCTGGCGCCCTGCTGGAGGACCTTTCCCACGAGGCCACTCAGCTGGTCCTCGTGGGCCGACACCAGGGTTGCCGTCACGGCGTCCTTGAGCCGCCCGGCGTCGGGTTCGAGGCCGGCCGTCGCCCACGTCGCCGCCGTCGTGCCGGGTGCCGGTGCCGTCGGCCCGCTCAGCGACACGGCCCGGTCGCCTTCGCCGGCCAGGAGGACGTCGACGAACCGGTCGCGGTTGGCCAGCCCGAGATACGCCAGGCGCCGTTCGAGCGACAGGGTGGCGGCGTTGGCGACCAGCGTCTCGAGGGCTCCGCCGGGCTCGGCGACCGACACGTCCACACCCGGTAGTGTCCGGAACCGCCCGATCCGGTTGACGGTCACGGGCGGCCAGGCGACATCGAGCTCCTGACGGGCCAGCAGCTGCTCCATGGTCCGCACGTCGGGCACCACCAGCACCTGGATGGACACCGCCCTCGCCTTGCCGCCCCACCAGCTGTCGTTGCGGTCGAGGATGAGCGACAGCCCTTGGATCATGGTCCCGAGCCGAAACGGCCCGCCGAAAATGTCGGGCCCCTGCTTCCACTCGACCCGCAGGTCCTTCCCCGCCAGGCGGTGAGCGGGAAGCAGGAAATCGGCTCCGGAGAACAGCCGCCGCCAGCCGGGAAACGGCCCGTCGAATCGCAACGTCACCGACGACCCCTGTCCGTCCACCGTGCTGAGCCGGTCGTAGCCGGCCCGGGGCCCCGGCCAGGCGCGGCCCCGGATCGCCTCCAGTGTGAAGCGCACGTCGTCCACGGTGATCGGTGCGTCGTCGGACCACCGGGCCCCGGAGCGGAGCGAAAAGGTGGCCGACGACCCGTCAGGTGCCGCCTGCACCGAGGCGTCGTCGACGAGCCAGCCCACCGCCCGCCCGGACGGGTCGACCCGGAACAGTTGGGGCAGCACCGCTCCGAGCACCGCCAGCCCCGCCGCGGTGCGGGACTTCGGATCGAAGGGGTCGAGGCTGGCCGGCTCCTCCGGTACGCCGAGCCGGATCGTCCCCTCCGCCTGGCCCGACCCGCCGGCCGGCGCCGCGCTCGACGTCGTCGTCCCACCCGTGGCTGGCCGGCCGTTCTTCGAACTCCCGGTCCAGGCCGCGATTCCGACGGCCAGGACCACCACCACACCGACGACGGCCACGGCGGCGGCCCGGAGCCGCCCGGGCCCCGGGCTCACTTCTTCTTGGACGACACCGACACGCCGGCCCCGTC
>JAICGL010000473.1 GCA_025923175.1 Acidimicrobiia bacterium | reverse complement strand
GTGCTCCTGAGGAACGCAGGATCGGGGGATGGGGGCAGTGGGCGCGGAGTCGGCGCCGAGCCGGCCGGCGGCGAGCCCGAGGAACGGGATCAGATCCAGGGGATCGTCGAAGCGGTCGCTGAGCTCGTCGCCGAACGCCCTGGCGACATCCTCGTGTTCCTTTCGGGCGAACGGGAGATCCGCGACACCGCCGAAGCCCTCGCCGCGCTCGCTCTGCCCGACACCGAACTCCTCCCGTTGTATGCCCGCCTGTCGGCCGCCGAGCAGCACCGGGTCTTCGAGTCGCACCCGGGACGGCGCATCGTGCTGGCCACCAACGTGGCCGAAACCAGCCTCACCGTGCCCGGCATCCTGTCGGTGGTCGACCCGGGCACGGCGCGCATCTCCCGCTACTCGCACCGCACCAAGGTGCAGCGCCTGCCGATCGAGCCGGTATCGCAGGCGTCGTCGAATCAGCGGGCCGGGCGCTGCGGGCGGGTTGCTCCCGGCGTGTGCATCCGCCTCTACACCGAAGCTGACTTCCGCTCCCGGCCGGAGTTCACCGAACCGGAGATCGTCCGCACCAACCTGGCGTCGGTCATCCTCCAGATGGCCGCCCTCGGCCTGGGCGACGTGGCCCGCTTCCCGTTCGTCGACGCGCCCGACGCCCGCAGCATCAAAGACGGCGTCGCCCTCCTGGAGGAACTCGGCGCCCTCGACCCCAACGCCACCAACCCGAAGAAGCGCCTCACGCCGCTCGGCCGGCGGCTGGCCCAGCTGCCGCTCGACCCCCGCCTCGGCCGCATGGTTCTGGAAGCCGATACTCGCGGCTGCCTCGACGAGGTCATGGTCATCGCCGCCGCCCTGTCGATCCAGGATCCCCGGGAGCGGCCCCTCGAGAAGCAGGCGGCAGCCGCCGAGGCCCACGCCCGCTTCGCCGACAAGGACTCCGACTTCCTCTCGTACCTGAAGCTGTGGGACCACCTCGCCGAACGCCAGGATGCCTTGTCGTCCAACCAGTTCCGCAAGCTGTGCCGGGCGGAGTTCCTCAACTTCTTGCGCATCCGGGAATGGCAGGACATCCACGGCCAGCTCCGCCAGGTCATGCGCACCCTGGACGGCCGCAAGGCGGCGACCGCCGCAGCCGCAGCCGCACCGATCGAGGACGACAGCAAACGCCGCAAGGCGATCCACCAGTCGCTGCTGGCCGGGCTGCTGTCGCACGTCGGCATGAAGAGCGGTCCCCGCGACGAGTACCAGGGCGCCCGCAGCGCCCGCTTCGCCATCGCTCCCGGTTCGGTCCTGTTCAGATCGTCGGTCGGTTGGGTCATGGCCGCCGAGCTCGTGGAGACCACGCGCCTGTGGGCCAGGGTGGTAGGCCGGATCGAGCCGGAGTGGGCCGAGCGGCTCGGCGCCCACCTCGTCAAGCGCAGCTACAGCGAACCGCACTGGGACGCCAAGCGCGGCGAGGCCATGGCCTACGAGCGGGTCACCCTCTACGGCCTCCCCATCGTCAACTCCCGGCGCGTCAGCTACAACCGGGTCGACGGAGCCGCCGCTCGCGACCTGTTCATCCGCCTCGCCCTCGTCGAAGGCGACTGGCACACCCCGCACCCGTTCTGGGACGAGAACCGCCGCCTCGTCGAGGAGGTGCGCAGGCTGGCCACGAAGGTGCGCCGCACCGACGTGCTCGTCGAAGACGAGGTCCTCATCGACTTCTACGACAAGCGAATCGGTCACGAGGTCACCTCGGCCCGCAGCTTCGACGCCTGGTGGAAGAAGGAGCGGGTCAAGCAACCCGACCTCCTCCGCTTCACCCGGGAGCTGCTCATCAACCCCTCGAGCGGCGCCCTCGACGTCGACGCCTATCCCGACGTCTGGCGGTACCGCAACCTCGACCTCCGCATCTCATACGAGTTCAATCCCGGAGCCGATGCGGACGGCGTCACCGTTCACATCCCGTTGCCGGTGCTCGACCAAGTCGACCCCGAACCGTTCCACTGGCAGGTTCCGGGTCTCCGGCACGACACCGTGGCCGCACTCATCCGGTCGCTCCCCAAGGAGGTGCGGCGAAGCTTCGTGCCCGTCCCCGACTACGCCCGGGATGCCCTCAAACGGATCACCCCGGAAGGCGGGCCGCTGCTCGACACGCTGGCCCGGGAGCTCGGCCGGCTCACCGGAGATCCCGTCCCGCCCGGCAGCTGGGACTGGGAACGGGTTCCGCCCCATCTGCGCATCCGGTTCCTCGTGGAGGACGAAGCCGGCCGCGCTCTGGCCGCCGGCCGGGATCTGCCGGCCCTGCAGGAGGAGCTGGCAGAACGGGCCGAGGCCGGACTGGCCGTAGCGGCAAGCACCTTCGAACGCGACGGCCTGAAGAGCTGGAGCGGCATCGGCACACTCCCCCGCGAGGTCGACGTCACATGGGCGGGCTTCCGGCGCCGCGCCTACCCCGCCCTCGTCGACCGGAGCGACTCGGTGGCCGTGCGCGTGTTCCCGACGCCGGAGGAACAGGCCCGGGAGATGTGGGCCGGCACGCGGCGCCTCCTGCTCCTCTCGCTGCCCAACCCCACCCGGGCCGCCGAACGTCGCCTGTCGAACGACACGCAGCTGGCGCTGGCCCGCTCGCCCTACCCCAGAGTCGCCGACCTGTTCGACGACTGCGTCCTCTGCGCCGTCGACCAGCTCCTCGGCGACCTCGGCGGCCCGGTCTGGAGCGAGGCCGCCTTCACCGCTCTGCGGACGGGCGTGTCCCACGCTCTGACCGAGAGCGTTGTGTACGTCGTCACGGTGGTGGCCGGCATCCTGGCGATCGCCAACGGGATCGACCTCCGCCTCTCGAAACTCCGGGCACCGTCACTGGCCCCGTCGATCACCGACATCGAACGGCAGCTCGCCCGCCTCGTCGGGCCGGGCTTCGTGGCTGCGGCCGGCGTACGGCACCTGCCCGACCTGATGCGCTACCTGGAAGGCATCGAACTCCGCCTCGACAAGTTGCCCACCGGCGCCGACCGCGACTTCGACAACCTCCGGCGCGTCCAGCGCCTGGAACGCCGCTACGGCGAACTGCTCGGAGCGCTCGGCCCCAATGCCGACGAGGACGCCGAAGCCATCGGGTGGATGATCGAAGAGCTGCGGATCAGCTACTTCGCCCAGGGGCTGGGCACGTCGCAGCCGGTCAGCGAGAAGCGGATCCTACGGGAGATCGACCGGTGGTGGTCGGAGGCCGGGTGACCGATGCGGTCGTCGCGACGCGCACGGCCAGGATCAACACCGCCAGTCCGGCCAGAAAATCAAGGGCGATGAACGTGTTCTGGAAGGCGCTGAACTCGCTCGGCGACACGGTCGTGTAGTGCCCCAAGCCGATCAACCCGCTCACCGAATAGACAGCGAGCCCCACTCCGGCCAGCCGCCGGTTCCCGGCTTTGAGCGCCCGGTAGCCGGCGACGCCGGCAATGGTGAACAGCACCAGGCTGATCGGTATGACCGGCCGGGTGATGAACCCATCCGAGGCCTTCCCACCCGTGTAGTCCTCGAAGCGGACGGTGTTGTCGTAGTAGTGCACGCCTGACAGAACAACCGCGGTCGCAAAGACGCGGCGGACGGTCGTCAGTTCTCCCGAGCGCTTCATCGAGGGGCCCCTTTCGCTTTGACGGGCTTGGGAGGTGGCGAAGCCAGCGCCTCGCGGGCGGCGGCAGCCAGCGTCCGCCCCGTCGCCAGCAATGGCTCACGGCTCTGCAGGGACC
>JAICGL010000472.1 GCA_025923175.1 Acidimicrobiia bacterium | reverse complement strand
GACACCTGCACCAGGGTCATGGTCTTGAATCGGTCGTTTCGGCCGCGGGCCTTAGGCGGCGGCGCCGGTGGTGGTGGTCATGGACGGGGGGAACGACACGCTCACGCCGTCGCTCTGGGCGATCACCCGGCCGTTGGCGTCGAGGGCCCGTACCACGTAGACGTAGCTGTGGCCGCTCGAGACCGCCCGGTCGACGTAGCGGCCTGTGTTCATTTCTCCTGGGTCAGTGCTCTTGAACACGACCTGCTTGGTGCCGTCGGGGCGCTCGGCCCGCCACAGTTGGTAGCCGGCCACCTTCAAGTCGGCGGGCGCCGCCCACTCGCACACGACGACGGCCTCAGCCGGGGCAAACGAGCCATCGGTGTTCTTGGTGTCGACGGGGTCGGTGGTGGCGATGCGCTGCGGGGCGCAGGCCAGCCTCATCCGGACGGGCACCGGGGCCGGTGCGGGCTTGGGCGTCGGCTCGGGCAGCGGCCGGGGCAACGGCTCCGGCTTCGGGGCCGGCAGCGGCTCGGGAAGCGGACTGGGCTTCGGCTCGGGCATCGGCTCAGGCCCCGGTTTCGGAACGGGAACCGGTGCGGGCTTGGGCGCCGGCAGCGGGCGCGGCTTCGTTTCGGGCACCGGGACGGGCTTGACCGTCGGGTCAGTCGGCCTCGGCTTGGCGGTGGGCACCGGGACGGGGTCGATCGGGCCGCGGTCATCCGCCGGCGGAACGTGCACCACAACCACACGGCTGTGGATCCTCCGCCGGGTGTCCGGCCTCACGATCTCGGCGCGGTAGGCGTAGTGGCCGCCGGGCTCGACGGAGGTGTCGGCGAACCAGGTGTCCGGGCCGGTGTAGACGACGGTGCGCCCAGCCCCGCCTCCGCCCCGGCGAAGCTCGAACGTGATGGTCGGGGGGACGACGGCAGGGTCGGTGTTGCCCGGCCGCCGGGGGGTCGACCACCGGCAGGCGACGGCGGGGGCGTCATCCTGACGGACGACCTTGCAGCCGAGTTTGATGGCGGGCTTGCGGTTGAAGAACGGCAACTTCGGCAGCTCAGCGGCGCTTGCTCCGGCGGCGGGCACAAGCCCGGCCAGTGCCACCGCACCCAGCACTATGGCGGCGAGAGGTCGTCGCATCGGGGGAACTCCTCCAGGAACAGGGACAAGGTTCGAGAGGAGATCGCTGAGCGTCGGCCGAGATTTCACTCAGCGTGGCTGGGGAGTCGTGCGTGGGTAGGTTCGACCCATGACGACCGTTCTGCTCACGGAAGAAGCCACTGGCGTCCGGCTGATCACCCTCAACCGGCCCGAGGCCCGCAATGCCCTCTCGACCGAGCTCATGGACCGGCTGGTCGAAGCGCTCCACGCTGCCGAGAACGACCCCGAGGTGCGGGCCGTCGTTCTCACCGGGGCCGACCCCGCCTTCTGCGCCGGGGTCGACCTCCGGGAGGCCGGCGCCTCGGGGCTTCCACGCGACGGCGTGATCGACCCGAAGGCCTCACCGTGGTGGGTGCTCCACAACATGACGACCCCGGTCATCGGCGCAGTCAACGGACCGGCCATCACCGGAGGCCTGGAGCTGGCCCTCCAGTGCACCTTCCTCCTCGCCTCCGAGCGGGCCGTCTTCGGCGACACCCACGCCCGGGTCGGCGTCCACCCGGGCGGCGGCCTTACCGGGCTCCTCCCCCAGGCTGTCGGCCTCCGGAAGGCCCGGGAGATGAGCCTGACCGGCAATTTCATCGACGCCGCCGAGGCCCACCGGCTCGGCCTGGTCAACCACGTCGTCCAACACGAGGACCTGCTGCCCAACAGCCTGCGCCTGGCCGGCGACATCGCCGGCGGCGACCCCCCAACGGCGGCCGCCCTCAACGAGACCTACCGCGACGTCGCCGCCCTCCCCCTCGGCCAGGGCCTGGCCCTCGAGCGCGAGCGGTTCACCACCTGGGAGTACAACCCCGCCGACATCGAAGCCCGCCGGGCCGCCATCGCCGACCGCGGCCGGTCGCAGCTCAGAAACGAACCGGCCGGCTAGCTCACGACGACGTCAGAGCGAAGCCACTCCGGCGGGGCGGACCCGATCCAGGATCTGGCGGCTGAGGCGCGTGAGGGCGTCGGTGACGGTGTCGTCAACCTTGGCCTCGGCCAGGGAGGCGACGGCCGAGTCGACGTGGGTCTGCGCCACCTGGAGGGCGGTCGTGATCGAGCCGTTTGCGCAGGTCAGGCGGCGGCCAAGGGCGACGGCGTCGCCGTCGAGGGGTTGCCCGAGGAGCGCCCGGAGTTCGGTTGAGTCGCGCAGGGCGTAGATCACCGGGAGGGTGTAGATCCCTTCGGCCAGGTCGAGCCCCGACGGTTTGCCCAGCTCCTCGTCGGTGGCGGTGAGGTCCAGGACGTCGTCCACGATCTGGAAGACCATGCCGACGTGGCGGCCGTACTCGGTCATTGCCTCGACCGCCGGCCGGTCGAGCCCGCCGACGATGGCGCCGATCCGGCAGGCGCTCGCCATCAGGGCCGCCGTCTTGCCCTCGATCGAGCCGAAGTAGGCGGCCTCGTCGCGGTTGACGTCGTACAGGCGCTGGAGCTCGAGGACCTGGCCCTGGCACAACTCGCCGATGGTGGCGGCCAGGATCCCGGCCACCTCCACCCCCAGCGAGGCGGCCAGCGAGGAGGCCCGGGCCAGGAGAAAGTCCCCGGCCAGGATCGCCACGATGTTCGACCAGCGCTGGTTGACGCTTTCCACACCCCGCCGGGTTGAGGCCTCGTCGATGACGTCGTCGTGGTACAGCGACCCGAGGTGGACCAGCTCCACCGCCACCGCCCCGGTGACGACGTCGTCGGACACCGAGCCGTCGCCGCCGGCGGCGTAACCGGCGCAGAGCGCCAGGGCCGGCCGGATCCGCTTTCCACCCGCCGCGATCAGGTGGGAGGCCACGTCGGTGAGGAACGGATCGCCGGTCTGCACCGCCTCGCGGAGGGCGGTTTCAACCCTGACCAGATCCTCCGCCAGCCACGGCAGCCCCTCGACGACGGTCATATGGACACGGTAGGGGGGTGCGTCACTTCCCCGCCAGTCGCCACAGGCGGGGTCCCCGCCGAGACCATTGGTCTCGGTGGGGTGCCTAGATGGGGGAGCGGAGGGGAACAAACTGCTGGTGCCGAACGTCATTTCTTGAACAGCCCAGCCGATAGGTTCGACACATTCGGGTCCCCACCAGAGCCCTGTCGGTCACGCGAGCGGTACGCTCCCCTGAGGGCAGTAAAATTAGAGGTCAACCAGCGTCCGGCCAGGTCCCGATGTATGAGAAACCGGAGGGACGCAGATAGCAGGCCCCGACCCCTTCGGAGCCCGCTAGATCAGGCAGGAGGCAAGCGTGTTCGAGCGCTTCACGGATCGAGCCAGGAGGGTCGTCGTCCTCGCCCAGGAGGAGGCCCGCCTGCTCAATCACAACTACATCGGGACGGAGCACATCCTGCTCGGGTTGATCCATGAGGGGGAGGGAGTCGCCGCCAAGGCGCTCGAATCCCTGGGGATCTCACTCGAGGCGGTCCGGGCCCAGGTGGAGGAGATCATCGGCCAGGGCGGCTCCAGCCCGTCGGGCCACATCCCCTTCACCCCCCGCGCCAAGAAGGTGCTCGAGCTCTCGCTGCGGGCAGCGCTCCAGCTGGGCCACAACTACAACCGCACCGAGCACATCCTCCTGGGCCTCATCCGGGAGGGCGAAGGGGTCGCCGCCCAGGTGCTGGTCAAGCT
>JAICGL010000471.1 GCA_025923175.1 Acidimicrobiia bacterium | reverse complement strand
GGGCTGCGGGCGCTGCACACCACCGGCCTGGCGCTGGCGATCGTGTCGAACTCCGACGGCACGCTCGAAGCGCGTCTCGCCCGGGAAGGAATCTGCCAGGTCGGCCCGGGGGCGGGCGTACCGATGTCGATCGTCATCGACTCCGCCGCCGTCGGTGTCGCCAAGCCGAACCCCGCCATCTTCACCATCGCCCTCGAAGCAACGGGCGTGCCGCCGGAACGGACCCTGCACGTCGGCGACGCCGTCGGCGCCGACGTCGACGGCGCGCTGGCCGCCGGCGTCCGCCCGGTGCATCTCGACCCCTACGGCTTCTGCACCGACGACTCGCACCCCCACGTCCCCGACATCGCCACGGTCGTCGCCGCCCTCACGGAGTCCCGCGGTTGAGAACAGCGGGTCACTGACGCGCTTTGTCGGACCTGCATCGACAAAGCGCGTCGGTGACCGCCTTCAGCGGAGCAGGTCGGCCGCCGCGCCCACGACGGCGGCGTTGGATGGATCGGCGGAGTCAATCGGCGCCAGGATCACCCAGTCCGCGCCGGCGGAGGCATACGCGGCGATCGCCTCGGCGACCTGCGGCGGGTCGCCCCAGACGACGTCGGGTCGGTCGCCGCCCAACCGGTCCCGCTTGGCCTGCGCCTCGTCGCGGGTCGGGGCGACAACCGCCAGCCCGCCCCAGCTGTAGGTGAAGGCGCCGGGATCCCGGCCGGCATTCGCCAACTCGGCCCTCACCCGCTCCACCGCGGCCTGGAACGACGCCGGACCACCCCCCCATCGGTTCCACCCATCCGCGCGTCCGGCGGCCAGCCGGACAGCAGCCGGCGAGACGCCCGCCACCCACACCGGGTACAGCCGGTCGGCCAGCGCTCGTACAGCGCCTTCGAGTCGGTCGAGCCGGTACTCCCCCGGTTCCGCTGAGGCGTCACCCGACCCGGCCGGAGCAGGGTCGCCAGGAAGGACGCCGAAGGCGGTGTCCTCGGCGATGCTCTCGTCGTCGCCGCCGCCGAGGCCGGCGAGGATCCGTCCCGGAGCGATGCGGTCGAGCGTGTCGAAGGCTGAACGAAGGACGGCCGGTGGACGGAGCGTCGCCCGGGCGACGAGCGTGCCGACTGCGGGGCGTTCCGTGACGGCGGCGACGGCCGCGGTCATGGTCAGCAGTTCCAGCGCCGGACGCCGCTCGGCGTCGACGGCATCGCCCCGCCGGCGGAAGAGGTGGTCGAACAGGAACACGCCGTCGAGTCCGGCGTCCTCGGCCGCCCGGGCGACGGCCAGCACCTTGTCGGGTTCTGACTGAAACGACGGCAGCGTGAGCCCGACCCGCACGGTTGGCCGCGCGGTCAACGGGCCGGGAGGAGGGTGCGGGCCAGGGCGGCGGCGCCGACGGCGCCGGCGTGCTCGCCGAGGGCGGCAGGGACGACGGGGGGCATCGGCCGCCGGTCGGCGGCCTCGACGTACTCCGGCAGCACGGCCCGGAGCGGGCCGAGGAGGCTGTCGCCGAGGTCGATGAGGCCGCCGGAGATCACGATCAGCTCGGGGTCGAGGATGTTGATCAGGCCGCCGAGCCCGACGGCCACAGCCCGGGCGTGCTCGGTGAGGATGGCCAGCGCGTCCGGCTCACGAGCGGCCGCGGCCTGGCCGACCTCGTGGCCGGTGACCGCCTCGACGTTTCCGCCCGCTCGGGCCAGGACATTGGGTGCTTCACCCCGTGCGGCCCACTCCCGGGCTCGCCGGCCGAGGGCACTGCCCGAGGCGATCGCCTCCCAGTGGCCCCGGGCTCCGCAGGCGCAGGGTGGCCCGTCGGGATCGACCGTGAAGTGGCCGATCTCGGCGGCGAAGCCGTAGCCGCCCCGGTGGACTTCGCCGCCGATGACGAGGCCGCCGCCGATGCCCGTCCCCAGGGTCACGACGAGCACCTCCCGGCGGCCCCGGCCGGCTCCGTGGAGGACTTCGCCGAGAGCGGCGACGTTGGCGTCGTTGTCGACCACCACCGGCACCGGGCAGGTGGCGGCGAGCCGTTCCCGGGCGGCGACGCCGACGAAGCCGGGCAGGTTGGGGGCGAAGTGCACGAAGCCCTCGAGGTCGACGAGGCCCGGCAGGCCGACGCCGAGGGCGGCGATGGACGGCTCGTCGGCCACGAGGTCGGCGACGACGGTGGCGACGGCCGAGAGGATGGCGTCGGGCCCGGCCGCCGTCGGCTGGCGGCGCTGGGCGACGATCTCACCCTTCTCGGTGGCGGCGACGGCCAGCAGCTTGGTCCCGCCGATGTCGACCCCGGCCGTGAGCACGGCTCGCTCCCTACCCACCGGAGTACGAACCTAGAACCGGAGGACGGCGCCGATGCGGCCGAGGACGTCGAGGTCGGCGTTCTCCCGCACGATCTGGACGCGACACTTGTTGGCCAGGGCCTCTTCGACGGCCTCCTCGACGACATCGTCGACGAGGTCCATAACGTTCTTGCACACCGGGCACTTCCGGCCCCTGGGGCCGAGGTAGCGGCACGAACGGCACCGCCAGCCCTCGGTGGCGTAGCCGTCGGAGACGAGGAGGACGTCGACCCGCCGCTCGACCAGGGCGGCGAGCGTCGCCTCGAGGCCGGCCACGCCGCCGGTCCCGGTGCCGATGGCATCGCGGAGCCGCTGGACCAGCGCCGCTTCGCTGCGGCGGGTCTGGGCCGCCTCGACCGACAGGGCGGCCTGGCGCACCTCGTCGGGCCCGGCGGTGGTGGCGATCACCAGCCGGGCGACGACGCGGTCGCGGACCCAGGGATGCAGCAGGCCCTCGAGTTCGGCGACAACCTCGCTGGGCCCGCCGAGGATCACGTGGTCGACGGGTCGCTGCTGGAGCTCGTTGAACGCCACCTCGGCGGCGTGCTTCAGGTGGCGGTGAGCGATCTCGTCGGTGTGGCGCTGGACGTGCGAGCCCCGGCTGCCCTGCGCCGGATGCCCGGGTTGCGCTTCGCCGCGGGGCACGGCGTCGAAGACCTCGGTGTGTTCGGTGAGCTCGCCCAGCTCGAAGCGGAACAGCCTGGCCCGCTGCCGGTCGACGAGCAGCACGGCGAAGCGCTCGTAGGCCTGGAGAATCGCTTCCAGGGGCCGCACGTGCGGGGTGAGGTTGACCGCAATCCCGTTGGTCACCGGCAACGGCGACTCGACGACCTCGAAGAAGCCGTCGGCGGTGCAGGAGAAGAAGGCCAGGCCCCGCACATGCGACCGGTCGAAGCCACCCCGCACCCAGTCCCGGATGCGGTCGACGTCACCGGAGACCGAGCGGACCGCTTCGGATCCGAACCCGGCGGCCTTCTCCCGGGCCTCCCGGAGAAGGTGCTCGAGCTGGGCCTCGTAGTCGGCGTGCCGAGGGTGCTGGCGGCCGTCGACGTCGAGATAGCAACTCGTCACGACGCAACTGCCTCGATGGCCGGCCAGTTCCCGGACCCGGTCCTCGCTGATCATCAGATCAGGGTTCGCCTCCGCCGGATTCGACATAGGCCTTCAGTTGCTTCATGGCGTTGTTGACGATCATGCCCGCCGCTGCCTTCTTCATGAAACCGGGCAACGGCACGGTGATCTCGACGGCGAGGGCGTAGGAGACGAGGGTGCCGGTGTCGTCAGCCTCGAAGCGATACGTCCCGTCGAGCTGGCTCAGAACCTTGGCCTTCTCCAGCTTCCAGGAGAAGCCGCCGGGAGCGTCGCTGTAGTCGTAGGCGAGGATGTAGCCGATGGTGTAGCCCAGAGCC
>JAICGL010000470.1 GCA_025923175.1 Acidimicrobiia bacterium | reverse complement strand
GGCCAGGACGACCAGCGGCGTCGTCATGACCTTTGGCGACTCGTGCGGGTCGTGGTGCAGGCGCCCCCGCCACCGCTCCTCGCCGAAGAAGACGAGGCGCACCTGACGGGTCATGTAGAAGGCGGTGAGGAAGGCCGTGAGGACGCCGACGCCCCACAGCACCTGGTTGCCCTTCACGGTGTCGGTGACCCAAGCGGCGGCGAGGATCTCGTCCTTCGACCAGAACCCGGCGAAGGGGATGACGCCGGCGATGGCCAGCCACCCGACGACGAAGGTCATGGCGGTGATCGGCATGAACTTCTTCACGCCTCCCATCCACCGCATGTCCTGCTCGTCCTCCATGCCGTGCATGACCGAACCGGCACCCAGGAACATGAGGGCTTTGAAGAAGGCGTGGGTGACCATGTGGAAGATGGCGGCGGTATACGCGCCGACACCAACGGCCAGGAACATGTAGCCGAGCTGGCTGATCGTCGAGTACGCCAGCACCCGTTTGATGTCGAAGGTGACGAGGGCGATGGTGGCCGCCACAAGAGCGGTGATGCCACCGACCCAGGCGACGACGTCGCCGGCGGCTGGGGCGTGCTCCAGGAACGGGTGAGAGCGCACCAGGAGGTACACCCCGGCGGTGACCATGGTGGCAGCGTGGATGAGGGCCGACACCGGTGTGGGGCCTTCCATGGCGTCGGGGAGCCACACGAACAGCGGCCCCTGAGCGCTCTTGCCGGCGGCGCCGACGTAGAGAAGCAGGGTGACGGCGGTGGCCGTGGCGGCCGACAGGTGCTCGGCGCCGGCCAGGGCACCGGGCAATTCGAGGGTCCCGAGGTGGGAGAAGATCAGGAACATGGCCAGCATGAAGCCGAAGTCACCGACCCGGTTGGTGACGAACGCCTTCTTGCCGGCTCGCGCTGCGCTCGGCTTCTCGAACCAGAACGAGATGAGCAGGTAGGAGCACAGCCCCACGCCCTCCCAGCCGAGGAACAGCAACAAGTAGTTCCCGCCGAGGACGAGCACGAGCATCGAAAAGGCGAACATGTTCAGATAGGTGAAGAAGCGGGTGAAGCGCTCCTGCCCGTGCATGTAGCCGATCGAGTAGAGATGGATGAGGGCGCCGACGCCGGTAACGAACAACACCATCGTGATCGAGAGCGGGTCGACGAGAAGGCTGAAGCGGACCTCGAAGCCACCGGCTCTGATCCACTCGACGCCCTTCATGTAGATCTGGCGCTCGTGCTCGTCGAACGACCCGAGCTTGAGCCAGACCGCCACCGAAGTCACGAATGATCCGGCCATCGCCAATGTGGCGATCCAGCCCGAAACGGGTTCCTTCAGTTTTTTGCGCCCGAGGAAGAGGATCACGAACCCGGCCAGCGGGAAGGCTGGGATCAGCCAGGCCAGATCGAGGGAGTGGTGGGTGGCTTCGTGCATCAGTCGGCTAGCCCCGCATCAGGCTGACGTCATCGGCGGTGGCGCCCTGGCGGCGCCGGAAGATGGACACGATCAGTGCCAGGCCGACGACGACCTCGGCCGCCGCCACCACCAGCGTGAAGAACACGAACACCTGCCCGCCGATGTCGTCGAGCATCCGGGCGAAGGTCACGAAGGTCAGGTTGACGGCGTTGAGCATCAGTTCCACGCACATGAACATGACCAGGGCGTTGCGCCGGACGAGCAGGCCGACAGCGCCGATGCAGAACATCGCGGCGGCCACGATGAGGTAGTAGGACCCGGGAACTTTCACTCGTCATGCTCCAGTAGCGTGGCGGGCCCTTCGTCACGGCCGGCATCGGCTCCGATGGGCAGGTCCTGGTCCTCCGGTTGCGCACTCCCCCGCCGGGCCAGGACGACGCCGCCGACCACGGCGATCACCAGCAGCGCCGAGGTGATCTCGAACGGCCAGAGGAAGTCGGTGAAGAGGCTGGTGGCCAGCCGCTCCACGTTGACCACATCGCCCTGTGTGGCCGAACCGCGAGCGGCGGTGCCGCCCGTGGGCTCGAGGATCTGGGCGAACAGGAGCAGCCCGGCGAACAGCGCCCCGCCCACCGCGACTGCCAGCGGCCGCTGGGCGCGCAGCGGCTCGTCGAGGACGTCTTCCTGGTCGATGCCGAGCAGCATGATCACGAACAGGAACAGCACGACGATGGCGCCGGCGTACACGATCACCTGGACGGCGGCCAGGAAGTGGGCCCCCTGCATCACGAAGAAGACGGCGACCGAAAACAGCGTCAGGACGAGCGACAGGGCCGCATGGACCGGCTTGCGGGCCATGACGACGCCACCAGCACCGCCGAGCGCGGCCACGGCGAAGATCACGAAGACGGCCCACTCCATCAGTGCTCCCTCCGGTGGCGGGGGTGATGCCCACGGCGAGTCAGGGGCGTCGCTGGCAAGGACGCACGACGAGGCGTAGCGACCC
This sequence comes from Acidimicrobiia bacterium, assembly GCA_025923175.1. Lineage (GTDB taxonomy): Bacteria > Actinomycetota > Acidimicrobiia > IMCC26256 > BP-133 > BP-133. Next base: position 1,323 of record JAICGL010000470.1, on the reverse strand, counting down.
CTACGGCGAGGAGGAGGACGCAGCCAGCGGCGTCCCTGGCCGTCGTGGGCGCGCCAACCGCCGCCGGAGGGAGCACTATCGCTCACCCCGCTTGGCTTTCGCCCGCCGGCCGACCCGCTCCATCGGCGCGGGGTTGGACGGCCCGGTCGCCTGCGTGCCGGAGGTCGCACCGTCCGTGGAGGCTGCTTCGGGCGCCCGGAGTCCGAAGCCCAGCTCGGGCGACCAGGCGACCCGGCCCCCGTAGGCGTCCTCTCCGTTGGAGGCGGTGGCCCGGACCCAGGCGCTGGACTGCTCGTCCTCGTCGCCGACCCAGTGCTCCCACGGCATGCGCCTGGCGCGGCCGCTGTCATCGACCAGAAGCTCGTTCTTGGTGTAGATGGCGTCGCGCCGGCTGGTGAAGGAGAACTCGAACAGCTTGGTCTCGGTGATGGCCTCGGTCGGACAGGCCTCCACGCAGAGGTCGCAGTGGATACAGCGCAGGTAGTTGATTTCGTACACGAACCCGTAGCGCTCGCCGGGCGAGACAGGGGCGTCGGGCGGGTTGTCGGCGCCACGGACGTAGATGCACTGGGCCGGGCAGACACCGGCGCACAGCTCGCAGCCGATGCACTTCTCCATCCCGTCCTCGTACCGGTTCAGGATGTGCCGGCCATGGAACCGCGTCGGCTTGGGCCGCTTGGCCTCGGGGTATTCGGTCGTGACGCGTGGACCGAAGAGCGCCTGGCGGAGGGTGACGGCGAACCCGCCCCATCTACCCATCGGATGCCTCCTCCCGTTCGGGGAAGACCTCGACGCTTGGGCCTCCGGCTCCCGGCCGGTTCGGCATGCAGGGAACGAGGACGCCGAAGTACATGGCGATCAGCCCGAGCGGCACGACGACGTAAACCCACGTCGGCCAGTTCTGGTCCTGCGCCACCCGGTACGTGGCTGACACGGCAAGCCACCCGAGTCCCGCGGGGATCCCGATCTTCCAAGCGATGTCCATCAGCTGGTCGTAGCGCAGGCGAGGCAGGGCGGCGCGGAGCCAGATGTAGCCGAGGAGGAACAGCGAGACCTTGAACAGGAACCAGAACAGGCCGCCGATGACCTCGGGGACGAACGGCGGGAGGGGCCCCGACGGCCCGCCCAGGAACAGCGTGACGGCGATGGCCGACTGGGTGGCCATGTTCATGTACTCGGCCAGGAAGAAGATGGCGAAGCGGATTCCGGTGTACTCGGTGTGGAATCCGCCGACGAGTTCCTGCTCCGCTTCCACGAGGTCGAACGGTGCCCGGTTGGTCTCGGCGACCGCCGCCATGCAGAACAGCAAGAACGACACGAAGG
>JAICGL010000469.1 GCA_025923175.1 Acidimicrobiia bacterium | reverse complement strand
GGCTGTTCCGGGGGTGGCGCCCGCCTGCAGTCTGCGACTCGACGACTATCGGGGTCAGGCGACCGGCTTCGCCTCGACGCCGAACGGCTCGAAGTCGTAGAGCGTGTCGTTGATCGTCAGGCCGTCGACCATGCCTGAGAAGGCGAAGTCCCGGCCCTTGCTGATCTGGACGCTGAAGCTGACCACGGCGTCGTCACCGCCGTCGTTCAGGACGGTGAGGATCTCGGCCCAGGTACATCGGGCTCCGTTGATGTGGCATTCGGTCAGGCCGAACCTGTTGGAGGTCAGGCCCCAGTGCCGGCCGGCGTCGGCCAGGGCATCGATGGTGGTCCACTGCCCCGGCGTGCTGTTGTCGGGGGCGTAGACCAGGCTGGAGTAGTTGGTGTCCTTGTTTGCGACGTTCGGGTCGATCTCGAACGAGATGCTCGGCATGTTGTTGGTGCCCTTGGCGGCGTTCTCGCCGGTCGTGTACACCGAGTAGGCGAGCGTCGTCAGGTCGTTGATCTTCATGCCGGCGAAGTCCTGCTCGTTGCCGAAGGCCGTCTTGTCGGTCGGCGAGGCCGTCCGGATGTTGAGGGCTCCGATGCCGTGCGGTGGCGTCTGCGTCGACGAGCCCAGATCGGCACTGGCGGCACCGATCACGTTGCGGTGCACGACGCCCCAGTTCGCACCGACATAGGCGCCGGGGGGACCGGCAGGACCTTCAGGTCCGCGCGCCCCCCTGGGCCCTTCAGGTCCTTCCGGGCCTGCGGGTCCACGGATGCCCTGCGGACCGCTCGGACCGGCCGGACCCGGTTCGCCCCTCGGGCCGGCGACAGCCGCCTGGCCGGCCCCCGGGACACGGGCGATCGCGACAGTCGGCGAATTGGCGACGTTTGCCGGTGAGCCGAAGAACGTGGCGTCACCGAAGGTGAAGACGCCGCCGTCCTCGGCGACCAGCCAGTAGCCCTGACCCGTCGGCGAGGGAACGATGTCAGTGATCGGGGCCCGGAGCTTCTTGCCGGCCATCGAGCCGTAGAACTTTGCGTTGCCGTAGGTGAACACCCCTCCGTCGGAGGTGGCCACCCAGTAGCCCTCACCGGCCGGGTTTTGGGCCGAGCCGGCCTCCTGGGCGCCGGCGGTCGGACTTGAGGGAGCGGCGAGGAACGCCACCATGAGGGCGAGCGCCGCCGGAAGGACGATTCGTGGGAGAACGGAAAGGGGACTGCGCCTTTGATCGGGCATGGGGGGAGCCTCCTTTGATCGGCCGTTCGCGGCCTACCCGTCACTCAGTGCCTGGTTCACATGACCTGAGTGCTTTGTCCGAATCGCACCGACGACCTGTTTCTGAGGCGCGCACCCCTAACATCCGGCCCATCGAAATCCTCGTGATCTGCACTGGGAACACCTGCCGGTCGCCGATGGCAGCCGCCCTCCTCAGCCGGTGGCTCGACAATGTGGGCAACGAAGCGGTCGTGTCGTCGACTGGGGTCCTCTTTGACGGCAAGCCGGCCACCGACCATGGCGTGGCGGTGATGGCCGACCGGGGGATCGACACGTCGGGTCACCGCTCCCGCAAGCTCCGGGCCGAGATGGTGACGGGAGCCGACCTCGTGATCGGGATGGCCCGGGAGCACGTGGCCGAGGCGCTGGCGTTCGGCTCCGAGATCTGGGGGAGGGCCTTCACGCTCAAGGAGATCGTCCGGCTGGGCGAGGAGCAGGGCCGACGGGAGTCCGGGGAAGCGCTCCAGCAGTGGCTGGCCCGGCTGCACGAAGCCCGTCTGCAGAGCGGCCGTCGCCCGACCGACCTGTTCGCTCCGTCAGCAGACGATGACGTTGCCGACCCGATCGGCGGGCCCCGCCGCAGCTACCAGCGCACCGCCGAGGAGCTCGACGATCTGACCGCCCGCCTGGCCCGGCTACTGGGAAAGGGCTGAATCGCCCACCGGGCCGACGGGCGTGCCCAGCGTGCTGCCGTCGTAAACTGCGCCGGCAGCTCGCACCTGGGGGTTCCATGCGCAGTCCGCACTCTCTACGCCGCCTCGCCGCCCTCCCCCTGGCTCTGGCCGTGGGTCTCTTCGGCTTGGGCCTCGGCGTCGACCTGGTCGGGCCGACCCGGCCGGTGGCCGGCGCCGGCGGCCTCATCGGCAATCCGCTCAGCGGGCCGGGCGAACGCTGCGGGGCGATCACCGAGCTGTATCTGCCGGGCGGTGGCTGGGTGGGCTGCACCCACGGCCCGGACCCGGCCCCCGAAGGCGTCGACATCCGGCGGCGTTTCGACTCCGCCAAGGTCCCGGCCGGGTTCCTTCTGCCCGACGAGAACATCGACCGGCGCACCGCTTCCGCCGGCGCCGGCTACGAGCGTTGCTTCGGTGACGGCCGCGACGGTCCACGGTTCCAGGCCATCTACGCCCGGGCGGCGGACCAAAGCGACCAGTTCAACACCATCGTGCCCTTCATCAAAAAGTGGGCCACTGAAGCCGATGCCGTCTTCATGGGCTCGGCGAGGCCTTCGAGTGGCATCCGCCACATCCGCTGGGTGCATGACGCCGCCTGCCAGCCGATCGTCGAGCGCGCGGTGCTCACCTCCGCCGGCGACGACACTCTGGGCAACACCATCGCTGAGCTGCACTCCATGGGCTTCAACGATCCGACCCGCAAGTACGTCGTGTGGATGGACGCCAACGAGATGTGCGGCGAGGCGTCCTACTACGAGGACGACCGGCCCGGCGTCGAGAACTTCAACAACGGCAATGTGATCGCCCCGGCCACGGTGGCGCGCATCGACAACGGCTGCTGGGGTCTGGGCGGCCAGGGCGAGTCGTTCGAGGCCCACGAGATGATGCACTCCCTCGGTTCAGTGATGCCGACGTCGCCGCATGCCACGCTGCTCGGCCACTGCACCGACGACGCCGACCGCATGTGTTACAAGGACGCCCTGTCGATCAGGGTCAACGTCGTCTGCGACAGCCAGCAGGAAGCCCTCTTCGACTGCCGCAAGGACGACTACTTCAACGCCGCGGCCACACCCGTCGGCTACCTGGCGGACCACTGGAACACCGCGCGCAGCGCCTTCCTGGCGTCGACCGACGGCGACGATCCGCTCAACATCGTCGGCGGATCGATTCCCGAAGGCGATCCCCTCAACCCCAAACAGCTGACGTTCACCGTGAGCCTTGCCGTGCCACAGAACAACACCGCCTCGGTCAATTGGGCGACGGCCGATGGCACCGCCGTCGCCGGGCGCGATTACGAACCGGCCGGCGGCACGCTCACGTTCGCGCCGGGGGAGACGGCGAAGACGATCAGCGTGAAGGCGATCGGCGACTTCGAGAAAGAGGCCGACGAGGACTTCTTCGTCAGACTGTCCGACCCCGTGAACGGTGTCTTGCCCGATGCGCCCGGCCGGGGTGTGCTGGTCAACGAGGATCCGAAGGGGCAGGGCTACTGGCTGGTGGCGTCGGACGGCGGCATCTTCGCCTTTGCCGACTCGGGCTTCCACGGCTCGACCGGCGCCATCAAGCTGAACCAGCCCATCGTCGGAATGACGGCGACGCCCTCCGGGCAGGGCTACTGGATGGTGGCCAGCGACGGCGGCATCTTCTCCTTCGGCGACGCCGCCTTCCACGGCTCGACCGGCAACATCAAGTTGAACCAGCCCATCGTGGGGATGGCCGCTACGCCGTCGGGTTCGGGCTACTGGATGGTGGCCGCGGACGGCGGCGTGTTCGCCTTCGACGCCCCGTCCTTCGGATCGGCTGCCGGCCTGTCGCGGTCGTCGGCG
>JAICGL010000468.1 GCA_025923175.1 Acidimicrobiia bacterium | reverse complement strand
GAGCCGTTCATCATCGGGACGCCGGCGACCATGGTGTTGTCCTTGATCGCCACCGTGCGGCCGGCCAACGGACCGTTCCCGCCCTCGGTGATCTCCGTCCGGACATACCAGGCACCCAGGGGGTTGTCGGGCCCTTCGGGGCGGTACCACTTCCGGTCGTCGCGCTGTGGCGGGGCGGTGCGGGCGTAGAGCGTCTCGAGCGCATCCCAGCTCGAGAGCAGCCCGGTGACCCACGGGGCATACTCCGCCAGCTGTTTGTCGGTCAGGCCGAGCCGGTAGTGCTCGGCGACCGCTTGCAGCTCGCTGTCGTCAGGTGGCCGAACAGGCATCGCCGCCTCCCCGCGTCAGGTGCCGGAAGGACGAACGTAGGAGCGCGCCGCGGGAGTGTCAACCAAAAGAGAAGGTTGGAACACCGGCAGGGCGAGGAGTAAGTTCCGCTTCGTCGGTGTACCCGGGAGATCGGAGAGCCGGATGTCCACCCGTGCCGCAGCCGTCCGGACCGTCGGCGCCGCCCTACCCCAGTGGGTGTGGCCGGTCCTCGCCCTCGCTCTCGCCCTGCTCTACACCGTCACCTTCGACGCCGGCTTCCTCTCAGCCCGGGTGGCCGATTCCAGCATGTTCCTCCACGAGGTGTTCCACGACGGCCGGCACCTGCTCGGAGTCCCCTGCCACTAAGGACCCTGGCCCCTCCTACCCGGCGGTGACCTCGCTGCCGACCGGGGCGAAGTGCACCCAGGTACGGCCCGCCGTCAGCCTGACGGGGTTGCCGGCGGCGTCGGTGTACTTCGTCACCGCAGTCGGCGACGGCTTCGACCACTTGCCCTTGATGACCCGGCCGTTCGACAGGAGCCACGCCTCGCCCGAACCGACCACCTCGGATTCCACGACGTTCGTTCCGGACTGGTCCCGGTAGCCGAGGGTGCGGGTGGTGACGAACTGGACCACCACGTTCTCGGGCGCGATCTGGGCGCCGGAGGCGGCCACGTGGGGCGTGCCGTTCTGGGTTCGCTTCCACGACGCAGAGGCAGCGTCCCAGTCGTAGGTGGCGCTGGCCCGCGGGGAGTAGCGAATCGAGACGTGGGGGGCGTCAGCGTCGCCGAAGGGCTCGCCGGTGCCCCGGAAGTCGAACATGGCCTGCGGGGGCGCAGCGTTGTCGCCCTTGGCCTTGGGCCACAGCTTCTCGGGAGAGATGAAGGTGTTGTGGGGTGCCCGGCGGGCCTTGTCCCAGCTGTAGCCATCAGTGGCGACGTCGACGTTCACGTCCTGCACCGGGGCCTTGCGCATCAGCGAGACGAAGGCCGGGATGCCGCCGGAGTAGGCGAACAGGCCGTGGTAGGCCGACAGGATGTCCGGGTCCATGGGCCGCACCGAACGGACCGGGCCGGCCGCCGGCGGCGCCGCCGAGTGGAGGATGGCGATGAAGCGGGTCACACCGCCCTCGACGACCTCCTCGTAGACGACATCGGCGACGTCGAGGCCGGCCTGGGGGCGGGCCTCAGGGGCGTTGTCGATCTTGACGGCGAGGGCCGGGCGGGACTTTGTCGCGCCGTTCGTGTCCGGCAGGCCGGTCAGCGGTGCCAGGGGGGCCGCCTCGGTCGTGACCGTTCCCTCCGACACCTTCGTCTCCGGGGTGACGGCGGCGACGGGCTTCGGCTCAGCCCCGCCGCAGGCCGCGGTGGCGGCGAGCGAGACGAGACCGGTGACGATGACGGCGGTACGACGGAATGGCACTTGACGCTCCTTTGGCGGACTGCCCCCGGGGGTTTCCCCCCGCAATCGCTGCTTTCTCGACATTCCGGCGTCCGCCCTTGACCCCGCCGTCCGTCAGAGTGAGTAAAGCACGCCCCTGTTGCCAAAGAGGGGAAATCGCGGTTTACATACCGACCACTTCGCCGCGGATGTCTACATATCCCGCAAGGCCGCGATGCGCTCGTCGAGCCGCCCGCGGCCGGCCCGGTCGTGCGGCGAGGAGATCCACAGGTGGGCCGTGGCCCGGGAGGCGGAAAGGCCGGAGGCCTGGTCGCGGCGGAGCTTCTCCAGGGCAGCGGCCAGGCCCGGCGGATACCGGGTGAGCCGGACGCCGGAGATGTCGGCGTCGCGCTCCCGACCCCGCCCCACCAGGGCGTCCAGCAGCCGGGCGGACAGCGACCCGGCGGGCAGCAGCGGAAGCGCCACCAGGGCTGTGCCGAGGCCGGTCACGAGGATGTCGTGGCTGCGAATGTGGGCCAGCTCGTGGGCCAGGATGCCCTCGAGCTCCATCCGGGACAGCTTGTCGAGCAGGCCGGTCGTCACCACGATGGCGGCGTGGTTGGGGTTACGGCCCGTCGCGAAGCTGTTGGGAGTGTCGTCGTCGATCACGTACAGGTCCGGTTTGGGCAGCCCGGCCGAGACGCAGAGCCCTTCCACGAGGTTGTGGTAGCGCGGCTCGTCGTCGAGAGAGACGGGCCGGGCGTGGCTTAGCCCCAGCACCACCCGGTCGGCGTAGAGGTAGGCGACGACGGCGAGGACTAGTGCGACGACCGCCGCCAGCACGAACAGCACCCGCCCGGCGAGGGCTCCGAGGAGCGCGCCGACGACCAGCACCACGGCGGCAAATGCCCCAAGAAGGACGGCCGACTGGCGGCGGTTGCGGGTGATGTGCTCGGCGATGGGCTCATCCTACGGCTATCGCGCCCAGGAACGTCCTGGTCCAAATTGGTGCGAAGGCTTGGTGACTAGTTCTTTCTAGCCATCGAAATAGTTCTTTCGGGCCATGTTCCGGGGGGCCCGCACTACCGATCCTGCCTGGTGTGCCCCCTCGCGGCTGTTGGGGCCGAACATGCGATGAAAGGACTATTGAGTGAACAGGATCCGGATCGGGCTGGTGGGCCTGGTCGTTGCCTCCCTCACGGGGCTCACCGCCGGAGGGGCGGCTGCGGCCACGTCGGGGCGCGGTACGGCCTCCTCCAGCATCACCCTTCTCAGCATCGACCTAGGCAATGTCCAGCACCTCAAGGTTCTGACCGACCAGGCTCAGGGGACCCTGGACCCGGCCCGTATCAACCTCTCCGGCCCGCAGGCTTTTGCCTCGCTCTCGGCCGTGGACGCCAGCGGCTTGCTGAACCTGGCGCTCCCGAACCCGGCCCTCAAGGCCACGGCCCCCGGCACGAGCAACGCTTCGCTCGCTCCGCTGGCTGTGAACTTCCCCGGCACCGCGGTGTCCGTGGCGGGCACGGGCCTCCCGATCGCCGACGGCCTCCTGGTCAGCGGCACGATCAACCCCGCCAAGATCGAGGCTGCCTCGGCTGAGAACGCCGTGAGCTCGATCGTCGGCACCAGCGTCCCCAGCCTGTCGGTCCTCCAGGGCCTGCTCGGGATCAAGGGCGTCAACGTCGCCGGTGTGACCTCGAACGCCTCGGTGAACGCAACCATCGGTGACACCGGCATCATCGGCATCGAGTCCGTCGACGTCCTGAGCCTCGCCGGCCTCCTTGGCGGCCTCGGCCTGAACAGCCTGACCGACCTGTCGCTCGGCCAGCTGACCGGCCTCCTCGACGGGCTCGGCCTGCAGGCCGTGACCGGCACCCTCGGTCTCGGTAGCCTGACCGGCGGCGGCGTCCTCGACATCCTCACCGGCCCCAGCGGCCTGTTGACCACCCTCACCGGTCTGGTCGGCATCACCAACTGTGGGGACCTGACGAGTGCCCTCGGCCTCGGCGACATCACCAGCGGGCTCCCGCTCCTCGGCGGGCTGCTCGGCAACGGCGATCTCCTCGGCGGTCTC
>JAICGL010000467.1 GCA_025923175.1 Acidimicrobiia bacterium | reverse complement strand
GAGGGCGTGGAGCCCGGTGTCGACCACCAGGCGGCAGGACCGCCAGGAGTCGGCGGCCAGCATCCCGATCCGCTCCAGGTCGTCGGCGTAGAGGCCCATCTCCTCGGCGAGCCGCTCGGCGTAGAGACCCCAGCCCTCGACGTAGGCGGTGTTGCCGTGGGACAGGCGCTGGAACGCCGGCACCCCGTCGAGCTCGGTGGCGATGGCCAGCTGGAGGTGATGGCCCGGGATGGCCTCGTGGTAGGCGACGGACGCCGTCTCGAACCGGTTCTTGGACCCCGGGTCGGCGGTGTTGACGAAGTACATCCCGGGGCGGGAGCCGTCGTCGGCCGGCGGAAAGTAGTAGGCCATCGGCATGTCCTCGGCGATCGCCGCCGGGATCGGGGTGATCACGCAGGGCGTGACCGGGAGGCGGCCGAACCAGTCGCCCATGGCGGCGGTGGCGGCGGCCAGGTAGCGGCGGGCGTCGTCCATGATCTGGTCGCCGCTGGCGTAGCGGAGGGCCGGGTCGGAGCGGAGGCGGTCGAAGATCGCGGCCAGATCCGTGGCGTCGAACAGACGGTCTCCGACCTCGGCGTACTCGTCGGCGAGACGGTCGAGCTCGTCGAGCCCGATCTGGTGGATCTGCTGGGGCGTCAGGTCGTCCACTGTCGTGTGGCGGCGGACGAAGTGTTCGTAGAGGGCCGGCCCCTCGGCGAGCCAGGACAGGCCCGCCTGGTCGTGGGGCCTGCCGGCCGGCAGGAGCTCACCGGCGAAGAACTCGCGGTAGCGGGCGAAGGCGGGGCGGATGGCGTCGCGGGCCGCGGCGGCCAGGTCGGTCCGCCAGGCGGCTTCCCCGTCCCACTCCGGCGGACCGGCCATGGTGGTGAAGAGGTCGCCGTCGAGCGGCGACGCGAGGTACCTGTCGACCTGGTTGAGTGACCGCTCGACATTGATCCGGGCGGGTGTCCGCCCGGCGGCGACGCCGGCCCGGAGCCGCTCGATCATCTGGTCGATCAGCCGCGGGATTTGGCGGTGCCGCTCGAGAAGCGCCCCGGCGGCTTCCGGGGTCGGCGCCTTGATCTGGGGCGCGACGACCATCAACTCGGCGTGCAGGCCGGTGTTCTGGTCGAAGCGCAGCTCGGTCCTCCGCACGTCGATGGCCTCGACCGCCTGTGTCAGCTCTCTCCGCAGGAGCTCGCGGGTGACCCGGCCGGCGGCGTCGAGACCGGCCACATCGACGGCGTCAACGGCCGCCCGCAGTTCGAGCCAGGTGGCCCTCTCGTGGGCCTCGGCGTCGACGGAGACGTCCTCGATGCGGTCGTCATAGCGGTGGTCGCCGTGCAGGGTCGCCTCGGTGGGCGAGTACGCGAGGCGCGCCCCCCAGTACCGGTCGGCCACCGCCCGCAAGGCCGTTGACGGGTCGCTCATGGGTCAGGCGGGACTCATGGATCAGGCGGGTGCTGCAGCCGCTGTTACCTCAGCCGGGGTACTAGCGGGGATCGACCAGTCGACCGGCTCCCGGCCGGCCGCGACGAGCGCCTGATTGGCCCGGGAGAACGGGCGGCTGCCGAAGAACCCGTTGCGGGCCGACAGCGGCGAGGGGTGGGCCGATTCGATGATCACGTGGCGGGAGGTGTCGATCAGGGCCTTCTTCTTGCGGGCCGAGGCCCCCCAGAGGATGAACACGACCGGCTCTTCCTTGCGGTTGACGGCCTCGATGACCGCGTCGGTGAAGCGCTCCCAGCCCTTCCCCTGGTGGGAAGCGGCCTGGCCGGCCCGGACGGTCAGTGTCGCGTTGAGGAGCAACACGCCCTGGCGGGCCCAGCCGTCGAGGCAGCCGTGGTCGGGCCGCTGCACCCCGACGTCGTTCTCAAGCTCGGTGAAGATGTTCTCGAGCGACGGTGGGAGGGGCACCCCCGGCCGGACGCTGAAGCAGAGCCCGTGGGCCTGGTTCACGCCGTGGTAGGGGTCCTGCCCCAGGATCAGCACCTTCACCGAGGCATAGGGCGTCAGGTGGAGGGCGGCAAAGACCTCGCCCGGCGGCGGGTAGATCCGCTGCCGGCTCCGCTCGGCGGCGACGAACTGCTGGAGCTCCCTGAAGTACGGAGCATCGAGCTCCGCCCGCAGGATGGGGTTCCAATCCGTCTTGGCCGCCATCGCGAAGCGAACCTACCTGAGAAAATCCGGCTACCGGCGCGTAATCGAATGGCTTCGGGCCGGGTAGAATGGGGTGACGGTGTCGCTCCGGAGGTACGGGCGGTCGAAAGACCGTCGGCAACTTCGGAGCGACCAGAACGAGCAACAAACAGCTGCGCCTCTCGCGGGGCGCAGCGGCGCGTCTGGGGCAGGTCAGGTGCCCGTCCAGATGGGCGGGCGGCGCTCCCGGAAGGCGGCGACGCCTTCGGCCGCGTCGGCTGTCGAGTTGACCATGCGGCGCATCGTCTCGCCGAAGCGGATCGCCTCGGTGAGCGGGAGGTTGCGGGCCCGGACGGCCATCTCTTTGGTGGCCCGGGCCGCCAGCGGGGCGGCCGCCAGGAGCCGGTCGGCCAGGCGCTGCGCCTCAGCCAGCAGCTCGCCGGCCGGGACCACCCGCCCGACCAGGCCGATTTCGAGGGCCCGGGCGGCGTCGATCCGATCCCCCGTGAGCAGCAGCTCCATGGCCCGTTCCCAGCCGATCCGCTCGGGCAGGCGGATCGCTCCCACGATCGTCGGGAGCCCGACGCGCACCTCGGGGAAGCCGAACGTCGCCTCCTCGCTGGCGATCACGAAGTCGCACCAGGTCGCCATGGTCAGGCCGTAGCCCAGGCAGTGGCCGTTCACCGCGGCGATCACGGGCTTGAAGATCTCCCAGCCGCTTTCGAAGGAGTTGACGGTCGGCCGTTCCCAAAACGTCCCGGCGAAATCGCCGGCCGCCCCGGCCACGTTGTCGATGTCGGCGCCGACGCAGAACGCCCGGCCGGCGCCGGTGACGATGGCCACCCATGCATCCTCCTCGTCCCGGAACCGGGCGAAGGCGGCGTTCAGATCGGCCCGAAGCGCTCCGTCGATGGCGTTGAGCGCTTCTGGGCGGTTGTAGGTGATCGTCGCGACGTGACCGTCAAGCTCGTACAGCACGTGGGAACCCATGACCGGGAGTCTCCCTCCGCCGGACCGGCCGAGGCTCATCTACAAGGATCACCAGAAAACTTGAGTGGTAACTTGTCAAGAAAGCTTCGGCTTGCTATATGAATAGGTAGTACCAAGGCAACCAACCGAACGGAGGTGAAGCGCATGCTCATCCGATTCGACCCGTACCGTGACGTTGAGCGCGCCGCCGCGGCGTGGTGGAACGGGCGGGCTCCCGGCCTGCCGATGGACGCCTACCGCCGGGGCGAGCAGTTCGTCGTGCACTTCGACCTTCCCGGGGTCGATCCGTCGTCGATCGATCTCACCGTGGAGAAGAACGTGCTGAACGTGCGGGCGCAGCGGCAGTGGCAGTACGACGACATCGACAAGGTCGCGATCCACGAACGCCCGCAGGGCACGTTCACCCGGCAGCTGTTCCTCGGCGAGCAGCTCGACACGGACCGGATCGCGGCCAACTACGAGCACGGCGTCCTCACGCTCACGATCCCCATGGCCGAGCAGGCGAAGCCGCGCAAGGTCGAGATCACCGCCGGGGGCAGCCACACGGCCATCGAATCCGGCCAGACCCAGTCCTGACTCCGGGCCGGGGCCGGCTGCTCGCCCGCCCGGTCTGCGGGCGGGCGCGGCCGGTCCCGCGGCCCGGTGCCAGGCGATACGGCCGGG
>JAICGL010000466.1 GCA_025923175.1 Acidimicrobiia bacterium | reverse complement strand
ATGACCCCGTCGGTGAATCGCACCGTCAGGATCGGTCCGCCCCCGAGGTCGATGGCGTAGCTCGCCGTATGTCCCGCGACGGCCTCGGCATCGACGATGTGCGGGAAGAGCGGCCCGTAGGCCCCGAGGATGAGAACAGCGTGGCCCGGGTCGATCGGCCACGGCCTGCCCAGGGCGTAGGCAATGTCGTAGCCGTGCATGACTACCTCGCCGAGGAGCACCCCGGCCAGCGTGGCCGCTGTGATCGGGGCCCCGTCCCATTCGACCGGATAGTCGGCGGGACGTTCGACCCAGGCATCGATGAAGTCCTCGACCGCATCCTGGGTGAGGGCCGCCAGCTTGCCGGCGTCGGTTTCGCTGACGTCGGCCATCCTCCGTTCGATCTCATCCGCAAGGATGGTCATGCCCGGGAGTGCCGGCTTCGGATCGGCCGCCAGGTCGGTGAAGGCGCGAGCGCCGACGGCGACGTGGACCACCACTTCGCGCACCGTCCATCTGCTCGCCCGGGCGAGGACTGAGAGGTCGGGGGCCGAGACGACCAGGTCGGCCAACCGGCTGGTGACGCCGGGCAGCTCGCGACACGCCAGGGCAAGGGGGTCTTCGTTCGGCATCGTGGTGTTCTCCCTCCTGACGGACCGCCATCCGCCATCGCCGACATCATGCACGCCGGCCCTTTCACGAACCTGTCGTAGCCTGCCCGATCCGGCCGCCGGCAACATCCGCCGAACGGCGGAACTGCCTGCCATCCCCGGGGGAAGGCCGGGTGTGCGGGCTACCATCCCGATCGGGAGGGGCCCGGGATGGGTTTCGTGGAGAGCCAACTCGCTCCGGTGGCGGCGTCCTCCGGCGGTCTGGAGGTCAGGCTGCTCGGTCCCGTTTCGCTCGCCTCGGCGGGCCGAGAGGTTCCCATCCGCAGCCCGAAGCAGCGGGTGATCCTGGCCATGCTGGCCCTCTCTCCCCGGGTGACCGTCGATGCCATCGCCGATGCGTTGTGGCGGGACACGCCGCCGGCCAGCGTGGCCGCCACGGTCCACACGCTGGTGTCGCGGCTGCGGCGCACGCTGCAGGAAGCAGGCGGGGGCATCACGATCCGGTCCGAAGGAGCGGGCTACGCGATGGATGTCGAGCCCGAACGCCTCGACATCAACCGTTTCGAGGCGGCGGTGGCGGCCGGACGCCGTTGTTTCGCCGAAGGATCCACGGCGGACGGGGCGCGCTGGCTGCGGGAGGCGCTGGGTTTGTGGCGGGGTCCGGCGCTCGACGACGTCAGCGACCGGGACTTCGCCCGGGTCTCCGCCACCCGTCTCGACGAGGCCCGCCTCCGGGCGGCCGAGGAGCTGGCGGAGGCCGAGCTGGCCGGTGGGGCGCCGGCGGCGGCGCTCGAGATGCTCGAACCGCTGCTGGCTCAGTACCCCTTCCACGAGCGGCTGCGGGGCCAGCAGATGCTTGCCCTCTACCGCCTGGGCCGCCAAGCCGACGCGCTGGCCGCCTTTCAGCATCTGCGGCACTGCCTGGCCGAGGAGTTGGGCCTTGACCCGACGCCGGCTCTGGTGGCGCTGGAGCGTCAAATCCTCCTCCAGGATCCCGGGCTGGACCTCGTTCCGGGCTCGCAGGCCGGGCAATCGGGGACGGGGTACGAACCAGCCGGGGATCAGGCTGCTCTGGCCGGCACGCTCATCTTCCTGTTCACCGACATCGAATCGAGCACGAGTCGCTGGGAATCTGACCGGGCGGCGATGGCGGCCGATCTCGCCCAGCACGACGAGTTGCTCGGCGGTGCCATCGAAGCGCTGGGTGGGCGCCGGTTCACACATACCGGTGACGGCCTCGGCGCGGCGTTCCCGACCGCGGGGGCGGCCATCGCTGCGGCCGTGGCCGGACAGGCTGCGCTGGCTGCGGCGGGCTGGAGCGGCAGCGCTCCGCTGCGGGTCCGGATGGCCATTCACGCCGGCGCCGCGGAAGCCCGGGCCGGTACGTTCCTCGGCCCCACCCTGAACCGCACCGCCCGCCTCCTCGACGTCGCCCGTGGCGGGGAGATCCTCTGCTCCCAGACGGCGGCCGACCTGGCCCACGACGACTTGCCGCCCGCGGTGACCCTGGCCGGCCGGGGCAGCTATCAGCTCCGGGGGCTCTCCCGCCCCGAGTCCGTATGGCAGATCCTGCATCCCGCGGTGGTCGGAGCAGTACCGCCGCCCGAGCCGGCGGTCGTGGTGCCGGCCCCGCCCGAGGCGTCCCTCACCTCGTTCGTCGGTCGGGAGCAGGAGCTGGCCGAGCTGTCGGCGCTGCTCGCCGAGGCCCGGGTGGTCACGATCACCGGCGTCGGCGGTGCCGGCAAGACCCGCCTGGCGCTCGAGCTGGCCGCCCAGTGCGGGCCGTCATATCAGGACGGGGCCACGGTGGTGGAGCTGGCGCCGGTCGGTGACGACCGCCCGCTGGCGGGCGTCGTCCTCACGGCACTCGGGCTCGACGCCGGCGGCCCGTCCACCGAGGCGGCCGAACAGCGGCTCGAGGAGGTCCTGGCCGAACGGAAGCTGCTCCTCGTCGTCGACAACTGTGAGCACATCCTCGGGTCGGTGGCGCAGCTCGTCGACCGGGTGGTGCGCCGATGCCCCGATGTGACCGTGCTGGCTACCAGCCGCGAGGTGCTGTCCGTGCCGGGGGAGGCCGTCTGGGTCGCCCCGGGCCTGTCGTTGCCGCCCGAGCAGCCGGCCGATCCCATCGAACTCGACGGTTCGGACGCTGCGGCCCTCTTCATCGCCCGGGCCCGCGTCGCCCAGCCGGGCTTCGGGGTCACGCCGACCAACGTGGCCGCCGTCGCCACCATCTGCCGCCGCCTCGACGGCCTGCCCCTCGCCCTCGAGCTGGCCGCCGCCCGGGTGCGGGTGCTGGGTGCGGCGCAGGTCGCCGCCCATCTCGACGACCGGTTCCGGTTGCTCACCGGTGGCGAGTCGGTCACCTCACGGCACCAGACGCTGGCCACCTGCCTCGACTGGAGCTACGACGCCCTGCCCGAAGCCGAGCAGCGCCTCCTGCAGCGGCTCGCCGTGTTCCCTCAGCACTTCGACCTCGACGCGGCCACGGCGGTCGACGGCGGGGAACCCGACGTACTCGGTGTGCTCGACCTGCTGGCCCGGCTGGTCGACAAGTCGCTGGTCGTGCCCGACGGCGCGGCCGAGACCGCCCGCTACCACCTGCTGGAGACGGTCCGCCAGTACGCGGCGGCCAAGCTGGCAGCCGGCGGGGACCAGGACGACGCCGCCACCTGCCATCGCCGCTACTTCGTCGGCCTGGTCGAGGAGTGGCACCGCCGCGGCGAGCGATTCATGGCCACCGCGTGGATGAACCGGGAGGCCGCTGACCGGCAGAACTTCCATACGGCACTGGTCAACGCGCTGCGAGCCGGCGACAGCGAGTCGGTGTCCGTCCTTGTCGCTGGACTCTGGCTGCCGTGGTACATCACCGGGTCGGCGTCGCCGGCGGTCAGTTCGATCGACCCCGCCACCCTCGGCTGCGCCAATCCCTCCCTTCATGTCGATGCCCTCATCGGCTTCAACGTCGTACCGAAGATGTCGACGAGCGACCGGAGTCTCGACGATCTCGCCCCGCTCCTGGACCAGGCCGTCGACGTCGCCGACGAGCGGGGCGATGGGTGGGATCAGGCTTGGGCGCGGTGCATGCTGGCCTATGTCCTCCGCAGCCGGGGCGAGGTGGCCAGGGCCCGGGCCCTGATGGAGGAGGCGCTCGCCCGCTACGAAGAGGATCACTCCGCCGT
>JAICGL010000465.1 GCA_025923175.1 Acidimicrobiia bacterium | reverse complement strand
TTTGATCGGGGCGTTCTTCAGCCGATCAATGGCCGGGCCCGAGAGCACGCCGTGGGTGGCGGCGACGTAGACCTCCGCCGCGCCCTTGTCCATCAGGAGTTCGGCGGCGCTGGTGATGGTGCCAGCGGTGTCGATCATGTCGTCGATCAGGACGCAGGGGCGGTTGGCGACGTCGCCGACGATCACCGAGGCGACGGCCACGTTGTGGCGGGGACGCCGCTTGTCGATGATGGCCAGGTCGGCGTTGAGGTGGTTGGCGAGGCGCTGGGCGAGCTTCACCCGTCCGGCGTCCGGCGAGACCACCACCGGGTCGCCCTCGATCGTGTCGAGCAGGTACGACGACAGGACCGGCAGCGCGGTCAGGTGGTCGACCGGCATGTCGAAGAATCCCTGGATCTGGCCGGTGTGCAGGTCGACGGCCACGCACCGGTCGGCGCCGGCGGCGGTCAGCATGTCGGCCACCAGGCGGGCGGTGATCGGCTCCCGGCCCTCGGTCTTCTTGTCCTGGCGGGCGTAGCCGTAGAACGGGCAGACGGCAGTGATCCGCTTGGCCGACGCCCGCTTGGCGGCGTCGATCATGATCAGCTGCTCCATGAGGTGCTCGTTGATCGGGGTGCAGTGGCTCTGGACGATGAAGACGTCGGCGCCGCGGATGCTCTCCAGATAGCGGCAGTAGATCTCGCCGTTGGAGAACGTCGACAGCTCGACCTCGCCCAGCGGCACGCCCAGGCTCTCGGCGATCTCCTTCGCGAGAGGGATGTTCGCCCTCCCGCTGAAGAGCATCAGCTTCTTCTTGGTAACGAGTTCCAAAGTCCGCCCCGTCCCCCTTGTTGCCCAACCCCTTACAACAAGTGTCGCAGATCGGGCGCCCGTAGGCGTGTTGGGCTGCGGGAGCTACGACTCCGGAGCCTCGCCCTCGTCCGCTGCGGTCTCGACTTCGGTTTCCTCGGCCCTGGCTTTTGCCCAGCCTTCCTGAACCCGGGCGGGCACGCCCTTGGCCAGACCTCCGGCGGGGACGTCGCCGGTGACCACGGCGCCGGCTCCGGTGTAGGCGCCCTCGCCGACCTCGACCGGGGCGACGAGCACCGTGTTCGACCCGATGTGGGCCCGGGCTCCGATGCGGGTTCGGTGCTTCTGCTGGCCGTCGTAGTTCGCCGTGATCGTGCCGGCGCCGACGTTGGCCCCCTCGCCGACCTCGGCGTCGCCGACGTAGGCCAGGTGGGGCACCTTGGCCCCGGCGCCGATCGTCGACGACTTGATCTCCACGAAGCTGCCGGCCTTCGACGCCTCGCCGAGCCGGGCGCCGGGCCGGAGATGGGAGTACGGCCCCACGGTGACCCCGTCGCCGATCTCGGCCTCCTTCGCCACCGAGTAGCTGACGGTGGCGCCCTGCCCGACGACCGTGTCGACCAGCCGGGTGTCGGGCCCGATGACCGACCCCGCCCCGACCGTGGTCGAACCTTCCAGCACCACCCCGGGCAGCAGCTCCACCTCGGACCCGAGCGACACCGACGCGTCGATATACGTGCGGGACGGGTCGACCATCCGCACGCCCTCCCGCATCCAGAAGCTGTTGATCCGGGCCCGCAGCGCCTCCTCGACCTCGGCGAGCTGCACCTGGTCGTTGACCCCCATGGCCTCGGCCGCCTCGGCGGACTCCATGGCGCTCACCTTGTGGCCGGCCTGGCGGAGGACAGCGATGGCGTCGGTCAGGTAGTACTCGCCCTGCGCGTTCTCCGGCGACAGGCGCCGCAGCGCCGGGGCGAGGAGCCCGCGGCGGAAGCAGTAGATCGACGTGTTGACCTCGTCGATGGCACGCTCTTCCTCGGTGGCGTCCCAGTGGTCGACGACGGCCTCGACGCCAGCGTCCTTCCCCCGGACGATGCGCCCGTACCCGGTCGGGTCGGGCAGGCGGGCGGTGAGCACCGTGGCGGCCACGCCGCTCTCGTCGTGGTGGCGGGCCAGCCCCGCCAGCGTCTCGGCCCGCAGCAACGGCGTGTCGCCGGGGACGACGATGATGTCGCCCTCGTCGTCGAGGTCGTCGGGAAAAACGGTCAGGCCGACCGAGACGGCGTCGCCCGTCCCCCGCTGCACCCGCTGCTCGACGAACTCGAGCGGGACGTCGGTCTCCCGCTGCAGCGTCTTGATGACCTGCTCCGAGCCGTGACCCACGACGACGACGATCCGCTCCAGCTGCAGCTCCTCGAGCGCGCCGACGACATAGAGCAGCATCGGCCGACCGCAGAGGGGGTGCAGCACCTTCGGCACGGACGACTTCATCCGCGTTCCCTCACCGGCGGCGAGAACCACTGCGGCCAACGGTCGTGAGTGGGTCATGGGGCCCCTTTCGGCGCTCAAGCTCGGGGGCGAGGATTCGAACCTCGTCCAGGGACTCCAAAGGACCCTGTGCTGCCGGTTACACCACCCCCGACCGAAGTCGACCATACCAAGGTGAAGCCGCTAACCTGCCTCCCGCCATGGGCTCTCTGATCAAGAAGCGCCGCAAGCGCATGCGGAAGAAGAAGCACAAGAAGCTTCTCAAGCGCACCCGCTGGCAGCGCCGCGCCGCCGGCAAGTAGGCGTTCTCAGTCGGGCCCTCTTTGGGCCTCGACCCCTCGGGCGGCCAGCCCGGTGGCGAACGCCGTGGCCCGCAGCTCGACGCCGACCTGGGTGGCCACGACCGCGGCGCTTCCCGAGGACGGCACCGGCACCACGTACGCCGAGCCGCTCCCGGCCAGCAGCGCCGGCGCGCCCGCCAGCGACTCCAGCGCCTCCCGGAACGGCCGCAGGCGCGGTTCGACGTGCTCGGCGGCCGGCTCCAGGTCGTTGACCAGCTGATCGGGCAGGCCGAGACCGGCGAGCCCCCCGGGAAGCGGGACGGCTCGAGTGGAGGACGGTCCACCGAGTTCGTCCCATGCCCGGTAGACGTCCGCAGTCGCCAGAGCGAACGGCGGCACGGCGACGACCAGCTCCACCCCGGCCGGCTCGGGCTCTCCCGGCCAGGGCGTGGCGCCCGAGGGCCCCGGCGGGGCGGGCGCAACCGGCAACCGTGAAGCCCCGGGCGGCGCTGGCACCGGCGACCGCCCCGGCCGACCCGACGACCCGGCAGGGTCCGCACCAGCCGGCGGCCTCAGCCCCTCCGCCGGGCCCGGCGGCACGTCGAACAGCGACCGTGACGCCCGGAGCTGGGCCAGCCCGGGAGTGGCCGAGGGGGTCGCACCGGCGGGTAGGGGCACCGGTTCGAGGATCTCGCCCCGGCCCCGCATCCAGGCCGCCCCGCCGGCCACGCAGAACGGCACATCGGACCCGAGTGAAGCGCCGAGGGCGGCCAGGGCGGCCGTGTCGAGGCGGAGCCCGAGGAGACGGGCCCCTCCGACGAGCGTGCCGGCGGCGTCGGCCGATCCGCCTCCGAGCCCGGCGCCGGCCGGGATCGATTTGTGGAGCGAGATGTCGAGACCCGACGCCGCCCACGGCCCGGAGTCCTCTCCCTCGGCGGCCCGCTCCAGCAGCAGATGGGCGGCCCGGGCAGCCAGGTTGCTGTGGTCGAGCGGCACCCCGATCACGGCCCGGCCCGACAGCCGCACCCGCACCCCGAACGGCGGCTGGATGCGCAGGCCCACGACGTCGTGCGGGTCCCGCAGCGACACGACCAGGGCCTCGAGGTCGTGGAACCCGTCGGGCCGCCGGCCCAGCACCCGCAACGACAACGTCAGCTTCGCCCGGGCCAACACCCGCAGATCCCGGGTCACGCCTCGCCCTCCGCGGAGCCGGCGGCGGCGGGGGGAAGGGCGACGCCGA
>JAICGL010000464.1 GCA_025923175.1 Acidimicrobiia bacterium | reverse complement strand
GTTCCCCCACCCGCCCGACGTCGTCGCCTTCCCGCAGACGGAGAACGATGTGGCCGCCGTGCTCGACTGGTGCGCGTCCGCCGGCGCCGCCGTCGTCCCCTACGGCGGCGGGTCGTCGGTCGTCGGGGCCATGGAGTGCGATGCCGAGCGCACCGTGACCCTCGACCTCACCGGTCTCGGAGACGTGGTCGAGATCGACGCCACCTCGTTGGCCGCCCGCATCCACGGCGGGGCGCTCGGCCCGGCCATCGAGGACGGGCTCCGCCCGGCCGGGCTGACCCTGCGGCACTACCCGCAGTCGTTCGAGTTCTCGACGCTCGGCGGGTGGATCGCCACCCGCTCCGCCGGCCATCACGCCACCCTGGCGACACACATCGAGGATCGCGTCGAGTCGCTGCGGGTTCTCACGCCCCGAGGGCTGATCGAGACCCGCCGCCTGCCCGCCTCCGGGGCCGGGCCCGCCCCCGAGCGCCTCTTCGCCGGCTCCGAGGGGACGCTGGGCGTGATCACCGAGGCGTGGATGCGGGTGGTCGAACGGCCCCGGTTCCGGGCCACGGCGTCCGTGGTGTTCGACGCGTTCGAGGCCGCCGTCGCCGCCACCCGGGCGCTGGCCCAGTCGGGCCTGCACCCCTCCAACTGCCGGCTCCTCGACCGGGCCGAGGCCCGCTTCTCGGGGACGGGCGACCAGCCCGTCCTCCTCGTCGGCTTCGAGTCGGCGTCGCATCCGGTCGACTTCCCCCTGGCCCAGGCGCTGGAGTGCTGCGCCGACCATGGCGGCAGCGCGATCGTCGGCCGCGACAGCGCCAACCCTGAAGGGGACGGAGGCAGGGACTCCACCGCCGACACCTGGCGGCGCTCCTTCTTCGACATGCCCTACCTGCGAGACGGCCTGGTCGGCTTCAGCGCCATCGCCGAGACGTTCGAGACGGCGGTGACCTGGGACCGCTTTCCCGCCCTCCACGCCGCCGTCAAGTCAGCCGTGCGGGAGACACTGACGGCAGTCGGTGCCCCCGGAGGGTTCGTCTCCTGCCGCTTCACGCACGTGTACGCCGACGGGCCCGCGCCGTACTACACGGTCATCGCCCCCGGCCGGCCGGGGGCCGAACTGGAGCAGTGGGCGGCGGTGAAGGAGGCCGCCTCCAACGCCATCGACGCGGCCGGCGGCACCGCGACCCACCATCACGCCGTCGGCCGCGACCATCGCCCCGGCTACGACCGGGAACGGCCCGACCTCTACGCCGCCGTCCTGCGGGCTGCCAAGGCGACCCTCGACCCCGCCGGCGTCCTCAACCCCGGCGTGCTCCTCGACCCGGAGTAATCCTCGGCCGGGCCTGCGGCGTACCCTGGCGGCGTGCTCCTCGCCGCCACCACCCCCCACCCAACGATCGTGCCGATCCTGCTGCTGCTCGCCTTCACCGTAGGGATGACGATCTGGTTGTTCGTGGCGGTCGGGAAGGCGGGCGGGCCCAGCCCGGCCGACACCGCCGTCGCCTACGAGCACGCTTGGGACCGCCTCGACTTCGCCACGCTGTGGAACCTGTCCGGCCCCAACCTGCGGGACGGGCGCACCCGCGACCAGTTCGTCCGCGACAAGGTCGCGGCCTACCAGTACGAGGCTCAGGCCCTCGCCGGGCTCGTGCAGTCGGTCCACCCGGAGAAGGTCGACGTCAACGGCCCGGTGGCCCGGGTGCTGGCCCGCCTCGACCTCCACTCCGGCGAATCCGTGGTCGACGAGATGCTGCTCGAACGGATCGGCCCGGCCTGGCACGTCACCGCCTACCACATCTCCACCGGCGACCCCCGGACAGGTATCGGCCCTGCGAAGTGAACTACGCGTTTTGATACCTGTTTTTTGCACCTAGTAGCGCCTACCATGTGGCCGCTACGGACGAGGGGGGCATGGGGAACAGGGAGGTTTGATGCGCCACTACCTCGTGGTGGCAAACCAGACACTGAAGCAACAGCAGCTGACAGAGAAGATCAGGACCTGCATCGACGCTGGCCCGTGTGACTTCTTTCTCCTCGTGCCGGCGACGAGGGCCCATGGCTCCTTGCGGTGGACGCCGGCAGACGCATACGCCGTGGCACGGCGACGTCTGGAGAGCGGCCTCGAACGGTTCCGAGCTCTCGGCGCGGACGTCGTGGGCGAAGTCGGCGACCTAAGCCCTGTCGTGGCCATCGGCGACGTGCTCCGCCGCCGGTCTTTTGATGCGCTGATCCTCTCGACCCTGCCGGTCGGTCCGTCGCAGTGGCTCCGCCACGACGTTCCAAGCAGGATCGAGCAGCTGTTCGGCATCCCGGTGGAGCTGGTCACGCCGCCATCAAGTCTCGAGCTCGACCTCCGCGAGGCGGAGGCGCCGGTCGTCCCAGCCTCCGCATCGCAGGCGCAGGAGGCGGTGGCCGCACCGTGACGCTGGCGCCGCTACCGGGGCGGGAGGCCCGGGCCGACGACGAAGGAGATGCCGACGCCGGCGGCCACGAAGTGGTGGTGCTCCCCGACACGGCCGACAGCGCCACCACCGCTACTCCCTCGGCTGCCTCTGACAACTCCAGCACCAAAACAGTCTCTGTCACCTCCAGTGACATCGCCGAGGGCTCCATCGATCTCACGTTCCACCGGCCCAAGGTGCCTTCCAGCGACCCGGCGGGCCAGGCGTCGTGGGTCCTTGGTCTGGCCCTGGCGTTGCTGGCGGAGGGCGCAGCGGAGCGGGTGATCATGGCCGAGGTGCTGGCCGAGGCGGCTGGCCGGGCCCGGGCGATCGAAGGGGCCTACGGTCGGGCCGTGGCCCTGCTGAGCGAATACCCGAGCGATCCGCTTGTCCACCGGACGGTTGACCTGCTGGCCAAGGCCCTCCTCCGCAGCCGGCGCCCGGCCCGGGCGCCCGAGGAGGCGTGACCTACCGACCCCGGGTCCTGTTCGTCTGTGAACACGACGCCGGCGCCTCCCGGATGTGCGCGGCCTATCTGGAGCATCTGGCCGGTGACCGGTACGAGTCGCTGGCCGCGGCGCTGGGGCCCGCCGAGGGCCTTCGCCCGGAAGCGGCGACCGCCTTGTCGGAGGACGGGCTGACCGTCACGAACGATCCCGGCCGGAAGATGACGCCCGACCTGGCCGACATCGTGGACCGGATCGTCACCCTCGGCTTCACCCTCAACCCCGACGTGGCCCGCGACGTACCCCGGGAAGAGTGGGGCATCCCGAGCCCCGCCGGCCGCCAGATCCAGGAGGTCCGGATCATCCGCGACACCGTCCGCCGCCTGGTCGAAAAGCTGGTCGCCCGCCTCGACGCCGAGGCCGCCGTCCGCTGACCTCCCGCTGACTGCGCGCCGCCCCTGACGGGTAGCGTTTCGCACGAACGCGGGCGTATCCCAATTGGTCGAGGAGGCGCTCTTAAAAAGCGCTGGGCCGCAAGGCCCGTGTGGGTTCGAGCCCCACCGCCCGCACGACGTCTGGGCGATCCATATGGGTAATCGCAGTCAAGAGGACATGTCGTGGTTCTCGATCCGGGACGGGTTGGGGGCGCCGGTGGCGAACTATCGAGTGGCGTTGCTTTCCCGCCACGTCCGGCGCCAGGCTGTCGGACGTGTCGCACCGCGTCGTCGCGCTGGCCTTGCCTGGCCTGATCACCTTTGACCTGAGCTGCCTGGTGCAGATCTTCGGGTGCGTCCCAGACCTCGAGGGCGATGCGCCTCGCCGCTACGACTTCATCGTCTGCGGTCCCGGTGGGCGCACCGTCCCTACGAGCGACGGGTTCAACCTCGCCGTCAGTCACGACCTCAGCGCCTTGGTCGGCGCTGACACCGTCGCGGTGCCC
>JAICGL010000463.1 GCA_025923175.1 Acidimicrobiia bacterium | reverse complement strand
GTGTGATCGCCAACGCCAGCAGCCTCCAGATCGCCGACCGGGCCAACATCGTCTTGCGGGTCCTGGCGGGGCTGGCGGCGGCCGGAGTGGGTTCGGTCACGGTCATGCCGGACCGGAAGGGGATCACCGCCCTCCTCCAGAGGAACCTGGCCCGGGAACGCAACCTGGGGCGGGCGTTGCCGGAGGTGCAGGTCCTCGACATGCCGGTGACGACCACGGTCGACGACACGCTGCGGGCCACGGCGGAGATGGTCGACGCCGGCGTGGCGGCCCTCGTCGTCCTCGGCGGCGACGGTACCCACCGGGCGGTCGTCCGCCGCTGCGGGAAGGTCCCGCTGGCCGGTCTGTCGACCGGGACCAACAACGCCTTCCCCGAGATGCGCGAACCGACGATCACCGGGCTGGCGACGGGCCTCTATGCCAGCGGGGCTGTCTCCGCCGAGGAGGCCCTCGTGTCGAACAAGGTCCTCGAGGTCTCCGTGAACGAGGGGGAGCGGGCGGATCTCGCCCTCGTCGACGTGGTCGTCTCCAGCGAGGCGTTCGTCGGCGCCCGGGCCCTGTGGCGGACCGATCACCTCCACGAGCTGTTCGTCACCTTCGCCGACCCGGAGGCGATCGGGATGTCGGCCGTGGCCGGCCTGCTGCGGCCGGTCGGCAGGCGGGACCCGTTCGGCTTGCGGGTGTCGCTCGAGCCCGGCGGGACGGCGCCGGCGCTGCGGGCGCCGATCGGCCCCGGTCTGATCGAACCCGTGGCAGTCTCGTCCTCCGCGCCGCTCCATCCCGGCGAGACCGTCACCGTCGCCCACCGCGGCGGCGTCGTGGCCCTCGACGGCGAACGGGAGCTGGAACTGCGGCCCGCCGACCGTCTGACCGTCACCCTGCGCTGCGACGCCTTCCGCAGCATCGACGTGGCCGCCTGCATGCGGGCCGCCGCGTTCCAAGGCCTGTTCCACGACCATCAACCGAACGAGAGGGGAACCCATGGCTGACAACCCGTTCCCGCTCGACCGGGACCGCCTGCTGGCGGCCTACCGGACGATGCGGACCATCCGCGAGTTCGAGGAACGCCTCCACGTCGACTTCGCCCGGGGTGACATCCCCGGGTTCGTGCATCTCTACGCCGGCGAGGAGGCGGCCGCCACCGGCATCATGATGCACCTGCGGCCGACCGACCGGATCGCCTCCACCCACCGGGGCCACGGCCACTGCATCGCCAAGGGCGTCGACCCCAGGGCGATGATGAAGGAGATCTACGGCCGCAAGGGTGGGAGCTGCGAAGGCAAGGGCGGCTCCATGCACATCGCCGAGCTCGACGTCGGAATGATGGGGGCCAACGGGATCCTCGGGGCCGGCGCCCCGCTGGCCTGCGGCGCCGCCCTGGCCGCCAAGACACGCGGCGACGGCGACGTCGCCATCAGCTTCGTGGGCGACGGCGCCTCCAACCAGGGCACGTTCCTCGAGAGCCTCAACCTGTCCGCCGTGTGGGACCTGCCGGTCATCTTCGTGGTGGAGAACAACGCCTATGCCGAGTCGACGTCGCGCACCTACGGCGTGGCCGTCGAGTCGTACGTCGACCGGGCCCAGGGGTTCGGCATCCCCGGCGTCTCCGTCGATGGCACCGACTTCTTCGCCGTCTACGAGGCAGCTGGCGAGATCATCGAACGGGCCCGGCGGGGCGGAGGCCCGGCGCTGCTGGAATGCGAGATGATCCGCTTCTTCGGGCACTTCGAAGGCGACGCCCAGACCTACCGGGCTCCGGGCGAGCAGGACGACCTGCGGCAGAACCGCAACTGTTTGATCAAGTTCCGCAGCGCGGTGACCGAGGCCGGCGTCCTCACCGAAGCCGACCTCGACGCCATCGACGCCGAGGCGCAGGCGCTGATCGACGAGGCGGTCGTCGAGGCGCTGGCCGCACCCGAACCGACGCCGGACGACCTGCTCACCGACGTCTACGTGTCCTACTGATCGGGGGAGGAGCCATGGCACGCACGCTCACGATGCGGGAAGCGATCAACGAGGCGCTCGACCAGGAGATGGCCCGGGACCCCAGCGTGGTCCTCATGGGCGAGGACATCGTCGGCGGGGCCGGCAGCCCGGGTGAGGACGACGCCTGGGGCGGCGTCCTCGGGGTCACCAAGGGGCTCTACGCCAAGTACGGCCGGGAGCGGCTGCTCGACACGCCGCTGTCGGAGTCGGCCTACATCGGCGCCGCCATCGGCGCCGCCACCTGCGGGCTGCGCCCGGTGGCGGAGCTGATGTTCATCGACTTCATGGGTGTCTGTTTCGACCAGATCTACAACCAGGCGGCCAAGTTCCGGTACATGTTCGGCGGCAAGGCCGAGACCCCGGTCACCATCCGGGCGATGGTGGGTGCCGGGTTCCGGGCGGCGGCGCAGCACAGCCAGATGCTGACGCCGATCTTCACCCACATCCCGGGTCTCAAGGTTGTCTGCCCGTCCACCCCGTACGACACCAAGGGCCTGCTGGCCGCCGCCATCCGTGACAACGACCCGGTGATTTTCTGCGAGCACAAGGCGATGTACGACATGTCGGGCGACGTCCCCGAAGGGTCGTACACGATCCCGCTCGGCGAGGCCGAGGTCGTCCGCGAAGGGTCCGACTGCACCATCGTGGCGTACGGCCTCATGGTGCACCGGGCGCTCGAGGCGGCCAACGTGCTGTCGACGGAGAGCATCTCCTGCGAGGTCATCGACCTCCGCACGCTGTCGCCGCTCGATCTCGACACCGTCCTCGAAAGCGTGGAGAACACCGGTCGGCTCGTCTGCGTCGACGAGGCGACGCCGCGCTGCAATATCGCCGCCGACGTGTCGGCTCAGGTGGCGCAGCAGGCGTTCTCGTCGCTGCGGGCGGGCATCGAGATGGTGACGGCCCCGCACACGCCGGTGCCCTTCTCGCCCGTCCTCGAAGACGCCTACATCCCCAGTGCGGCGAAGGTTGCCAGCGCCGTGCGGCGGACGATGGGGAAGGAATGACTTCCGGTATCACCCCTGTCGTCATGCCCAAGTGGGGCCTGTCGATGAAGGAGGGGAAGGTTGTCAACCTGCTCGTGGCCGACGGCGATGACATTGCCGTCGGCACCGAGCTCATGGACGTCGAGACCGACAAGATCAACGGCACCGTCGAGGCAACCGACGCCGGGCGGCTGCGCCGGATCGTCGCCGAGGAGGGCCAGACCTATCCGGTCAAGGCCCTCCTCGGCGTGCTCGCCGACGAGACGGTGAGCGATGCCGACATCGACGACTTCATCGCCGGCTACGTCGTGCCGGTCGACGAGGACGAAGACGACGAGGACGTCTACGCATTCGCCGAAGTGGACGGAATCAAGGTCCGGTACTCCCGTCAGGGGTCCACTGATGGGAAGACCGTCGTTCTCCTTCACGGCTTCGGCGGCGACCTCGACAACTGGCTGTTCAACCTCGGCCCGTTGGCGGCAGCGGCCGATGTCGTGGCGCTCGATCTGCCGGGGCACGGCCAGTCCGCCGTCACCCTGCCAGGCGCGTCGGTCGAAGCACTGGCGGGCTTCGTGGCCGCATTCCTCGATGGGCTCGGCGTCGAGCGGGCCCACCTGGTGGGCCATTCGATCGGCGCCGCCGTCGCCGCCCAGCTGGCGCTCGATCAACCGGAGCGGGTGGCCGGCCTCGTCCTGGTGGCCCCGGCCGGGTTCGGCCCCGAGATCAACATGGAGTACATCGACGGGTTCGTCGGCGCGGCGGGCAAGAAGGACCTGAAAGCGGTGCTCGCCCAGCTCTTCGCCGACGAGTCACTGGTCACCCGTTCCCTGATCGACGGGGTCCTG
>JAICGL010000462.1 GCA_025923175.1 Acidimicrobiia bacterium | reverse complement strand
TCCCGATCGGTCAGCGTGCGGTTCGGGCGGCCCGTCGCCTTGTCGATCTCCGCAACGATGGCGGCGGCGGCCAGGATGTCGGCTCGCCGCCTGTCGCGCTCGGTTCCGTTGGCGTCGTCGGAGCTGCGCCGTCCGGTAATGCGCACCGTGCCCGCCGGGGTCAGCCGGATCGACTGACTGTCGAGACTGCCGTGGGCCCCCGTGTTGTCGTGCATGACCGCCAGCGCTTCGAGCACCAGCGCCGCCAGCGATCCCGCCTCGGCCAGCGAGGGCTTGGCCCGGTCGAGAAGTCGATGGAGGGTTGTCGGTGCCCTGACCACCTCCGGCTCGTGCTCCTGCAGCAGCACGGGTCCGTGCTCCGGAACCACCTCGGGCCCCGGCAGCACCTCCGGCATCAGATCCCGATATGGATCTTCTTCACCCGGGGCTTC
Source organism: Acidimicrobiia bacterium (assembly GCA_025923175.1). Classification (GTDB taxonomy): domain Bacteria; phylum Actinomycetota; class Acidimicrobiia; order IMCC26256; family BP-133; genus BP-133. The sequence goes on along the minus strand of JAICGL010000462.1, from coordinate 3,388 downwards.
GCTCTCCCTGACATATATGTCCACATTGCGTGGATACCCTCAGTGGCGACACCCAGAACGCACCTGCGCTGAGCGTCGCTTCAGACAGCCGAAAACCGCCTCAGAGAGGTCAGAATCTCAGGAATTTCTCAGGCTGCGCCGGCGAAGACGGGCCGCAAGGCCAGCACCTTGTCGGCGTAACTCTCGGCGGCCGGGACGGGGCCCTTGCGGAACAGGCCGGCGAGACCCTGGTTGTAGGCGATCAGCGCCCGGCGCTGGTCGCCATCGAGGCGGTCGAGAAGGTGGCGCATGAAGCGCGCGCCCATCCGGGCGTTGGCCGCCGGGTCACGAGGATCGAGGTGCTGCTCGAGCTTGAGCAGGCGTGTGGAGATGAAGTCCACGGCCTTCGGCATGATCTGGAGCACGCCAACGGCACCCTTGTTGGACACGGCATCGACCCGCCAGCCCGACTCCGCCCAGGCCTGCGCGAGGACGAGGTCGACCGGGAGGCCGTAATCCCGGGCCGCCTGGGTGAGGATCGGCTCGAGGTAGAGCCGCTCGGCGGGGACGAGGGCGGCGGCGGGTGAAACGGGCGGCGGCGCGGCCGGCGCCTCCACCGGTGTGGCATCGGTCGTGGACGCCGGGGCGGCGTCGTCGACCGCCAGCACGTCGGCCGCGGCCGGAGCCGAACTGGCTGCGAGCGCCGGTGCGGCGACCTGTTCTGCTGGCTTGGCCTCAGGAGCCTCCGCGACCGCTCCCGGCGACCCCGAGGCGAGACCGGCCCACACCCCGAGGAGCGGGAGGGCGATCAATGCCATCGACCGAAAATTTTTAGCGCGAACCGGCATGAATAAGTTCCTTGGTGGGTACGAGTCGCCCGAGCGCCCGCTCGGCGTCGTACTTCGACGCGTGAATACTTGCCGCCTAGTTCTAGTCGTGACAATGGGTTTCGGGCGCGCGAGATCCCGCCTTTAATCGAAAATTGTGGCGGTAAACGCGGGGTAATTTCTGGAATTACCAAAGGGTCATTCCAGCAATACCCAACGTTTGGCAGCTCTTCCCTGGGAGAACTTGCCAGAGCCGGTGGGGACCTACTCCACCCCTGACCGGCTCGGCTGATCCGTCGACAGAACGACGGATGGGATGTCACAGCGGTCGAGCTGCTGTTCGAGCTCCTCGGCGGGCTGGGGCCGGGCGAAGAAGTAGCCCTGGGCCTGGTCGCAGCCCAGCTTCCGGAGGTGCGCCACCTGGCCGCCGTCCTCGACCCCTTCCGCCACGACCACCAGGCCGAGGGCGTGAGCCAGGTCGATGACGCTCTTCACGATGGCCGTGTCGGAGGCGTCCCGACCGAGCCCCCGCACGAAGGCCTGGTCGATCTTCAGCACGCTCACCGGCAGCCGCTTCAGGTAGGTGAGCGACGAGTAGCCCGTCCCGAAGTCGTCGATGGCCAACCCGAGGCCGAGGCCCCGGATGCCATCCAGGACCTCCGAGTGGCTGCGGGCGTCGTCCATGAAGGTCGTCTCGGTCAGCTCGAGGCACAGCTGCGACGGGTCCGTCCCCGTCGCCAGCAGCGCGGCCATCAGCCTCGGGATCAGATCGGGCTGGCGGAGCTGGCGGGCGGAGAGGTTCACGTTCATGGTGAGCGACCGGCCCCAGCTCCGCTCTCGCCAACGGGCCGCCTGGGCGGTGGCCTGGTCGAGGACCCAGGCGCCGATGGGGACGATCAACCCGGTGTCCTCGGCCAGCGGGATGAACGAGGCGGGCGACACCAGGCCTTGCTGGGGATGCTCCCACCGCACCAGCGCCTCGACACCGGTCACGACGCCCGACGCGAGATCGACGACGGGCTGGTAGAAGACCCGCAGCTCGTCGCGCTCCAGGGCCCGGTGGAGGGCGCTCTGGGTCTCGAGGTGGTCGAGGGCCTCGGTGCGCATGGTCGCGTCGAAGAACTCGCAGCGGGCGCGGCCCTTCGCCTTGGCCCGGTACATGGCGGCGTCGGCGTCGCGCAGCAGGCTCTCCGGGGTGCCTGTGCCGCCGGCCATGGCGATGCCGATGCTGGCCGAGAGGAAGATCTCCTGGCCGTCGACGACGACGGGCTCACGCAGGGCGTCGATGATCCGTCCCGCCACCAGCGATGCCTCGAAATCGGCCGTCTGGTCCTCGCAGACGACAACGAACTCGTCGCCGCCGAAGCGGGCCACCACGTCGCCCGAGCGGACGACGCGACGCAACCGGTCGGCAACCGCCACCAACAGCTCATCGCCTGCGGCGTGACCGCGACCGTCGTTGATGAGCTTGAAGCGGTCGAGGTCGATGAACAGCACAGCGACCTCGAAGCCCGTCTCAGAGGAACGGGCGAGGGCCTGTTCGAGCCGATCCGCCACCTGGAGCCGGTTGGGCAGGCCGGTCAGCGCGTCGTGCACCGCCTGGTGCGCCAACTCCAGCGCCGAGGCGTAGCGCCGGCGGCGTTGCAGCACCTCGACGAGGGCCGTGACGAGCACCGTGACGACGAGCCCGCGCCCGAGGAAGAGCCAGGGCTCCCGGGCGGCCAGGGTGCCGATCAGCGAGCGGTTGGCCGCCACCACCAGCAGCCACCGGTCGGCGCCCACCTCGACGACATGGTCGACGGTGGGGCCCGGGAGGGGCAGCGCACGCGTGGCCTGCACCAACTGGTCGGGATCGGCCGTCGGGCCGGCATAGAGCACGGTCTCGATCTCGCTGAAGGCTTGCGTGGAGGTGAGCTTGCGTCGCTGGCCGGGCGGGGGGATGACCGTCTCGCGGTAGATGACGAGGCTGTCGGGAGCGGCGTCGACGCGCAGCGCCCGGCCGAGGAGCCGTTCCCCGCCCTTTGCGAAGACGGTGCTCACGGACTTGTCGGTTCCGCGGGAGCGGCGTATGGCGTCGGCGGCGAGGCCGCGCAGTTCCTGCCCGGCCATGAGGCCGGTTCCGGCGGCGGCGACGACCCGGTACCGGCCGTCGTCCTCCCGCACGAGCGCGACCGTTCCGCTGGCCAGTGCCGGATCGTGACCCGCGGCGCGAATGAAGATCTCGGCGTTGCCGCCTGTGGCGAGGACGACCGCGGCCAGCGCGCGGGTCGACGCCTGCGACTGGTTGATCTGGTTCGTGAACAGTGCTGCCGCCTCGCCGGCCCGCTGCTCGAGCATCCGGTGCTCCTGGTCGGCCATCACCCGCCGGGCGAACCAGGACGCGGTGAGGCTGCCGCCCAGCAGGACGGCGAAGACCACCAGAGACAGTCCCCGGATTGGGAGCCGGGCGTAGAGCCGCCGCATCGTTCTCCCTTCATCGACGCGGGAGCCGGCTGTCGAAGGGGTCCCGTCGTGGTTTGACCCGGTTCGGTCGGATCCGCCGCCGGAAATTCGTTTGCGCCGCTGGGCCAGCTCTCCGTACC
>JAICGL010000461.1 GCA_025923175.1 Acidimicrobiia bacterium | reverse complement strand
TGGTGGGAGCAGGTGTCGCCGAACTGGCCGCCGAGGCCGCCCTCGCCATCGAGATGGGCGCCACCGCCGAAGACCTCGCCCTCACCATCGCCCCGCATCCGACCCTGTCCGAAGCCCTGGCCGAGGCGGCGATGGGCGCCCTCGGCCGTCCCCTTCACGTCCGCCGGAGAAAGGATTCCCGCCAGTGAGCGCCTACGTCCTCGTCGAGGTCGACATCGAGAATCCCGATGGCTACGCCGAGTACCGGCCGCTCGCCCACGAGAGCGTTGCCAAGTACGGCGGCCGCTTCCTCGTCCGAGGCGGAAAGACCGAGGTCCTCGAAGGTGAATGGATGCCCCGCATCGTCGTTCTGGAGTTCGACAGCCTCGAAGCTGCCCACGCCTGGTACTACTCCGACGACTACCAGGCCGCCTCTGCTATCCGCCACCAGCACAGCCGCGCCCGCATGATCGCCGTCGAAGGCGTCGCTCCCTAGCGGCCGATCATCACCTCGGCCATCTGAACCGCGTTGAGGGCGGCGCCCTTGCGGAGGTTGTCGCCGGTGACCCAGAGGTCGAGGCCGCCGGGGCGGGACGGGTCCTCCCGGAGGCGGCCGACCAGCACCGGATCGATCCCGGCGCCTTCGAGCGGCGTCGGGGCGCCGTCACCGTCGTCGACGAGGATCACACCGGGAGCGTCCGACAAGAGCTCGACCGCTTCGGCCTTGCTCACCGGCCGGCCGAACTCCAGGTTGGCGGCCATGGCGTGGCCGACGAACACCGGCACCCGCACGCAGGTGGCGGTGACGGCGATCGAGTCGTCGTGGAGGATCTTGCGGGTCTCCTTGACGAGCTTCCACTCCTCCGACGTGTAGCCCGCCTCCTTGACCGACCCGGCCAGCGGGATCACGTTGCCGGCAATCGGCTTGCTCCAGACCTGGCCGGATGGCAGCGACCCGGCGGTGCCAGCCCGCCGGAAGCCCTCCCACTCGCCGTCGCCCTTGGTCCACTGGTCCTCGAGCTCGCGCATCCCGGGCTGCCCGGCGCCCGACACCGACTGGTAGCTCGCCACGACCATGCGCTTGAGACCGGCTGCCCGGTGCAGCGGCGCCAGGGCGGTGACCAGCACCATCGTGGTGCAGTTGGGACACGCCGCCACGCCCTTGGGTAGGTCCGTCAGGTCTTCGGGGTTCACCTCGGCCACCACGAGCGGCACGTCGGGGTCCATCCGGAAAGCGGCCGAGTTGTCGACCACCCGCGCCCCGGCCCGCACCGCCTCGGGCACCCACTCCAGCGCCAGCGGGTCGTCGACGTCGACCACGACCAAGTCGAGCCCGTCGAAGCATCCGGGCTTGAGCACCTGGCAGATCACTTCGTCGCCGCCGAAGGGGAGCTTCCGGCCTTCCGAGCGCTGCGAGGCGTAGGGCCGAAGCTCGGCCACCGGAAACGACCGCTCCTCCAGGATCCGCAGCATCTCGGTGCCGACGAGCCCGGTGGCGCCGACAACGCCGATGCGCACAGGAGAGGCCACGGCGGCGGCGTTCATGACAGCACCCCCGTCGACCCCTCGGCCAGACCGAAGGCGTCGTGCAGAGCCTGCACGGCCTGCTCGACCTGGTCCGCCCGCACGACGCAGGAGATGCGGATGGAGCTGGTGGAGATCATCTCGATGTTCACGCCTTCTCTGGCCAGGACTTCGAACATGGTGGCGGCCACGCCGGGGTGGGTTTTCATGCCGGCGCCGATGAGCGAGACCCGGGCGATGCCGTTGTCCTCGTCGAACCCGGTGGCGCCGAGGTCGCCGACCAGCCCGTCGATCACCTTCCCGGCCTTCTTCAGGTCGTCCTTGGGGAGCGTGAACGAGATGTCGGTGATCCCGCTCTTGCTCACGTTCTGCACGATCATGTCGACATTGACCGACTCGTCGGCCAGCGCCCGGAACAAACGGGCGGCGATGCCGACCTGGTCGGGCACGCCGGTGATCGTGACCTTCGCCTCCGAGGTGTCGTGGGTGACACCCGAGATGATGGCTGCCTCCATGGACTCGTCTTCCTCTCTCACCCAGGTACCGGGTTCCCAGGTGAAGCTGGATCGCACGTGCACCGCCACGCTGTGGTTCCGGGCGAACTCGACGGAGCGCAGGGCCAGCACCCTGCCGCCCGTGGCCGCCATGTCGAGCATCTCCTCGTAGGACACGGCCGAGAGCCGGCGGGCGTCGGGGACGATACGGGGGTCAGCGGTGTAGACCCCGGTCACGTCGGTGTAGATCTCGCAAGCATCGGCCGAGAGAGCGGCGGCCAGCGCCACCGCCGTCGTGTCGGACCCGCCCCGGCCCAGGGTCGTGATGTCGAGCGAGGTCGACACCCCCTGAAAGCCGGCCACCACGACGACGTTGCCGGCCTCGAGGGCCTCGGTCAGCCGGTGGGCGCGGACCTCGAGGATCTTTGCCTTGCCGTGAACCGTGTCGGTCACGATCCCGGCTTGTGAACCGGTGAACGACACCGCCGGCACGCCCATGTCGATCAGGGCCATGCAGAGGAGGGCCATACTGATCCGCTCGCCGGCGGTGAGCAGCATGTCCATCTCCCGGCCGGCCGGCAGGCTCGACACCTCGCTGGCCAGGCGGATGAGCTCGTCGGTCGTCTTGCCCATGGCCGAGACGACGACGACAACGTCGCTGCCCTGACGGCGCGTGCGGGCGACATGGTCGGCCACCGCCCGGATGCGGTCGGGATCGGCCACCGAGGTGCCGCCGAACTTCTGGACGACGAGGGCCATCAGGCGCGGGGGGAAGTCAGGATCGTGCTGGTCATGGCCTGATCGAGGATACCCGCGGTCCCCGCCAAGACCGCTCTCGTCGAGCAGGGCTCATTAGACTCCGGCCCCATGCCGGATCCGAAGCGGGAACGTCAGCGCCAGAACCGGGAAGCTGGTAGAGCAGCCCAGCTTGAGGCGGCGCGCCAGGCCAAGAAGAAGCAGAGCGCGATCCGCATCGCGGTCGTGGCGGCCCTGGCCGTCGGGTTGGCCGTCCTCGCCGCCGCCCTCTTCGGCGGCGGTGACGAGAAGGACGAAACCGCCGCCAGCGACTCGACCACGACCAGCAGCGGGCCCGCGGCGAGCACTACGACCGTCGACCCGGCCGTCCTGGCCAAGGTCCAGTGCAACGACACCAAGCCGCCCGACAACCCCAACCGGCCGACGTTCAAAGAGCCCCCGCCGATGACCATCGACCCGGCCAAGAAGTACACGGCCACGATGGAAACGTCCTGCGGGAAGATCACGATCGATCTCGACCCCAAGGCCGCCCCGAAGACGGTCAACAGCTTCGTTTTCCTGGCCAAGCAGAAGTACTTCGACGGGCTGACCTTCCACCGGGTGGTGAAGGACTTCGTCATCCAGGGCGGCGACCCTGAGGGCACCGGCAGCGGCGGCCCCGGTTACGAGTTCGAGGACGAGTTGCCCCAGGACGGGTACAGGATCGGTTCGCTGGCCATGGCCAACTCGGGTGCGAACACCAACGGATCCCAGTTCTTCATCGTGACCGGCAACGACGGGGCGCAGCTCCCGAGCAAGTACAACCGGTTCGGGCAAGTGACCAGCGGCGTCGAGGTCGCCCAGAAGCTCGAGACCTTCGCCTCCGACCCGCCCGACCCGAACGGCAAGCCGTCCCGGACGCTCTACATCCTGAAAGTCACCATCACGGAGGGCTAACCCGGCGGCAGCCCGTCCACCGTGGCGTCAGGGCCGTAGCTCGTGATGTCGTCGTGCCTGGGCCCGTAGAGCGTGACCGACCCCTCCCCGGCCACCCGCCAGCTGCCGTCGGGGTCCCGGATGAGGGCCGTC
>JAICGL010000460.1 GCA_025923175.1 Acidimicrobiia bacterium | reverse complement strand
TTCGAGTACCACGGCGATCCCGCCAAGACCGCCGCCGCCTTCGACGAGCGGGGCTGGAGCACGCTCGGCGACATCGGCCGGCTCGACGAGGACGGCTACCTGTACATCGCCGACCGGGTGAAGGACATGGTCATCCGGGGCGGGTTCAACGTGTACCCCCGGGAACTGGAGGAGGTCCTGCACACCCATCCCGACGTCAGCCTGGCGGCAGTGGTCGGCGTGACCGACCAGCGGATGGGCCAGGAGGTGAAGGCCTTCGTGATCCGGAAGCCGGGGAGCGAGCTGACCGAGGCCGAGCTGGTCGCCTGGGCCAAGGCGAACATGGCCGACTACAAGTACCCCCGCCTTGTCGAGTTCCGCACCGAGCTGCCCATGACCGCCACGGGCAAGGTCCTCAAGCGGGAGCTGGTCGCTCCGGACTGAACCGGTTGTCACCGCGCACAGGCCGGCACCCGAAGGTGTGGTTCCGCGCCTAACGACCCCGAACGGCGCAGGCCGGACAATCGGGACACGACAAGGGAGGTCGTGAGATGCAGACAGGCGTTCGTCGCAGGGCCATGAAGTGGAGTGCACCGCTCGTCGGGGCGCTCGTCATGGTCGGAGGTTGGGTCCCGCCGTCCTCGGCCGGGACTGCAGGTCCCGAAGTCATGGGTTCCTGGACCGCACCGTTCGAAGAGGGCGGTGCCGACACGCCCCGGTGTGTCCCGTCCTCCGAGGACGACCCCGACGGCTTCGTCGTCTGCAAGCCCGTCGCCCAGGCGGTGGCCGTCCTGCCCGACGGGCGGATCTTCTACTACAACGGACTCGAGGGCACTGAGAACGCCGAGAAAGGCCCGAGCCCCGCCGGCAAGACCGCCGCGTCGGCCCGCGACAGCCAGGCCCGGATCCTCGACCTGCGCAAGGGCACGGCGGAGTTCACGGTGCCCACCGAGGTACCGACAAGTGAGCCCGACCGGGACTACCGCACCGGGCCGCAGGACAACCCCTTCGGCGTGGCGGGAGTCCCCGGGCGGCCGGGTGACGGCCTCGTGGGCAGCCTGGCCGGGACGGCCGGCCTCCCCGAGCGCCATCCGACCGCGGCGCCCGCCGACAAGGAGGACAACGACGCCGACTGGTTCTGCTCCGACCTCATCTCACTCCCGGACGGACGGGTGATGGTGGCCGGCGGTTCCGACTGGTACCTGGAGCCGAAAGTCATGGACCGCAACGACGGCGACCCGGCCGACCTCGGCGGAACCGAACTCGACGGGTTGCGCGGCACCTCCATCTTCGACCCCAAGACCAATACGTACCGCTCGGGCGCCCGGATGAAGTACTACCGCTGGTACCCCACCATGGTGGGGCTGCCCGACGGCAAGGTCTTCGTGGCCTCGGGGGTGACGAAGCTCGTCAAGTCGACCCAGGCCGGGAACGTGCGGCGCACCGAGACCTACGACCCGGTGGCCGACACGTGGACGGAGAACTACACCGGGCCCGCCTCGGAGAACGCCCTGCCCCTGTATGCGCGGCTGGTACTCGCCCCCAACGGGAAGATCTTCTACGGCACGTCCGGGCAGATGTGGAGCCCGTTCGGCCAGGGGGCCGACGAGGCGCTCTACGGCCTCCAGCAGTTCTTCAACCTGGAGACGAAGGAGTGGGAGATCATCGGGCCCGCTCCGCTCGGAACGAGCGACAGCGCCTTCATGCTGCCCCTCACCCTGAAGGCTCCCTACGACAAGATGGACATCCTGAAATTCGGGGGAAGCGTCGGCCCCCCGCCCGGGTCGTGGCTCGCCACCCCGCTCTCCACCCTCACCACGATCGACGCCGCCGGCAACGTGACCAACAAGCTGACCGGCAACATGAACCACGCCCGCTGGTTCGCCTCCGGCGTCCTCCTCCCCGACGGCAAGGTGCTCGCCGTCGGCGGGGCGGACAAGGACCACTCGATCGACCCGAGCAGCGAGATCGCCGTTCGTGTTCCCGAGCTCTACGACCCGGCCACCGGCACCTGGGCCGAGATGGCACCCCACGCCCGCGACCGCACCTATCACAACTCGGCCGTGCTGCTGCCCGACATGCGGGTCCTGTTCGGAGGGCATACCCCCCTCCCGCCCCACTACGGCGGCCCCAACGAGGACATGGGCGGCCCCTTCGCCAACAACGACAAGGACTCCAGCTTCGAGGTTTGGAGCCCGCCGTACCTGTCCCGAGGCCCCCGGCCCACCATCAGCCATGCACAAGCCGGGCTGGCCTACGGCGAACGGTTCACCGTTGGCAGCCCCGAGGCGTCCGACATCGAATCGGTGCTCCTCATCAAGACCCCGTCGCCGCAGCACGTCATCGACCCCGACCAGCGGACGCTCGAGCTCGAGTTCACGACGACCGGCGCTGGAACCCTCGAGGTCGAGGCCCCGCCCACCGGGGTGGCCGCACCCCCCGGGTACTACTACCTGGTCGTGAACCGCAAGACCGACCAGGGCCCGGTCCCCTCGGTCGCCCGCATGGTCCACGTAGGCACGACCTCCGACAGCTCCGAAGCGCCCCAGCCCTTCCCCGACGACCCCACCGCCCCCGCCGGCGGCTCGGCCACCCCCGACGTCGACACCAGCAAGGCCGCCACCACGATGCACCAGGTGGGCGAGGCCGCCCAGAGCGCCCCCGCCCCGGTCGCCGGTCCCGCCACAGCTGCCACCGAGGTCGCCGTCTCGGCCTACCACCAGCTCTCCGCCCGGCCGGCGGCCACCAGCCGGCCGGCGCCATCGGCCCCGCTCACCACCGGCGTGGCGATGGCGGTCACCATCGCCCTCCTGACCGGTGGGCGGCAACTCAGAAGTCCTCGTCGAAGGCGACACCTCCGGTGAGGTGAACGCCCACCCGGGCCACTGGGCCCGGGTGGGCGTTCGTGCAGCATCACCTGGCGGGGAAGCGGGACCGAGGACAATGTCCTCGTGTTCCCGATCCGGTTCCGACTCGCGGCCACGGGTGCGGCTGCTCTCAGCCTGGCGTTCGTTGCGGCCCCTCCGGGTCTGGCCCAGGCGCCGACGCACACCGCCACCGCCGCGGTCGAGACCCAGCCGGCCGATGCGCCGGGCGACACCGTCGACGACGCCGCCATCTGGGTGAACCCGACCGATGCCGCGGCGTCGCTGATCATCGGTTCGAATCACAAGGAGTCGACCGTCGAGGTCTACGACCTGTCCGGTCGACGCCTCGAGCGCATCGAAACGAAGGGGACCAACAACATCGACGCCCGCCCGGGCTTCATGCTGGGCGGCACCCGGGCCGATCTCGTCGGGGTGGCCGGGGGCGGCAGCCGCTCCGGACACATGACGTTCTTCCGGGTCGACCCCGGCCGCCGCAGCCTGGTCAACGTGACCGTCGGAGGGACGGTCCGCGTCGGCGCCGCCTACGGATTCTGCCTGTACCGCAGCCCGGGCACCGGCACCTACTACGCCTTCGGGGTCAACCCCGCCGGCCGCGTGGAGCAGGTCGAGCTCTTCGACGACGGCGGAAAGGTCAACGGGCGGATCGTGCGCACGATCGAGGTTGACCCCCGACCGGTCGACAACCCCGACGGCGACCGAGATCTCCAGGACCACCTCGAAGGCTGCGTCGCCGACGACGGCACCGCCCGCCTCTATATCGGCGAAGAGAACCGCGGCATCTGGGAGTACGGAGCCGAACCTGGCGATCCGGCAACTGCATCCGACCGTCGCCTGGTCGACAGCACCGATTCGTCCCGCGGCCATATCGAACCCCAGGTCGAAGGCGTGACCCTCGTGGACGGCCCCGGCCCCACCGGCGTCGTCATCGCCTCCTCACAGGGGGAGCACACCTACACGG
>JAICGL010000459.1 GCA_025923175.1 Acidimicrobiia bacterium | reverse complement strand
GCACGCGGCGAATGCGGTGGTTGCCGGAGTCGGCGATGAGCACGTCACCGGTCGGGGTGACCGACACGCCGCGGGGGCCGGCCACCCTGGCTGCACCGGGAGCGCCGGCGTCGCCCGAGAAGCCGCTGGTCCCGGTGCCGGCGAACGTCGTGATGACCCCGGAGGTGCTGACCCGGCGGACGCGGTGGTTCTGTTCGTCGGCGATGTGGATGTTCCCGGCGGCGTCGACGGCCACGTCGCGTACTTCACGCAGCCGCGCCGATGTGGCCGGGCCGCCGTCGCCTGAGTAACCGGACACCCCGGTCCCGGCGACGGTGGTGATGACCCCCGTCGGGCTGACGCGGCGGACGGCGAAGTTGCTGTTGTCGGCGATGAAGAAGCTGCCGTCGGAGCCGAAGGCGACGTTCCGGGGGAACCGGAGGGTGGCGGCGCCTGCCGGCCCACCGTCGCCGCTGTACCCGGCGGTGCCGTTGCCGGCCACGGTCGAGATCGTCCCGCCGGGCACGAAGCGACGAATCCGGTGGTGATTGGCGTCGCCCACGTACAGGCTCCCGTCCGGCGCCACCGCCACGCCCTTGGGATAGGCGAGGGAGGCCTGCGTGGCCGGGATGCCGTCACCGTTGAAGCTGGTGCTGCCCGTCCCCGCCACGGTCGTGATGACGCCCGTCGGGCTGATGCGGCGGATGCGGTGGTTGGCGGAGTCGGCGACGTACACGTTGCCGGCGGCGTCGACGTCGACGCTGTGGGGATTGTTGAGGCGGGCCGCGTTCGCCGGGCCGCCGTCGCCGCCGTAGCCGGCCGTCCCCGTGCCGGCGATGGTCGTGATGACCCCCGCCGTCGAGATGCGCCGGATGCGGTTGTTCTCGGTGTCGGCCACGAAGGTGTTGCCGGCGCTGTCGGTTACCGCCTTGCGGGGCGCGCTGAGCTGGGCGGCCGTGGCCGGGCCGCCGTCGCCGCCCGCTCCCCGGACTCCGGTGCCGGCCAGCGTGGAGATCGTGCCGAGCGACGGCGGCGGGGGCACGGTCGTGTCGACCGTCCAGCTGCGGGTGACGGCAGCGGCGACGTTTCCGGCGGTGTCGGTGGCGGTGACCGAGAACGAGTGCGCCCCGTCATTGAGCCCGGAGTACGTGACCGGCGAGGTGCAGCCGGCGGACGCCCCGCCGTCGAGGCGGCAGGTGAAGGTGGCCGGTTCGTTGGCAGCAAAGGAGAAGGAGGCCGACGTCGACGACACGGTTCCCGACGGCCCGCCGGTGATCGAGGTGATCGGCGGGGTCGTGTCGGGGCCCGGTGGAGCGCCCAGTTCGAGGATGAGCTGCGGCCGGTTGGTCGCGGCCTCGGAGGAGTTCGCGTCGAACCCGTCGCTCGAGTCGGGCACCAGCTCGAAGCTGTACACCCCGGGGTTCGTCACGACCGGCGTCACGTTCCACTCCACATAACGGTTCGACGAGATGGAGCCGATATCGGCCACGGCTCCGGGCGTCCGGGTCGGCCGGTTGTTCCACGTGATCGTGGCCTCATGCCAGTCGGGGTCCGACCGGTAGATCTTCGGGCCATTGCCTGTGGCGTCGGTGGCGAACAGGCGCAGGCGGGCGTTGAGGACGGGCAGATCGGTCGTCACGTCGAACCGCAGGAAGGTCCCGAGGACCGGCGAGTTGTCCGCCTGCAGGAGGGTGGAGGTCCCGTAGTTCGTGTTCGGGTTCGCCTGGGCCACCCGGGCGTCGTCGATGGGGAGGAGCGTGACAGGCCCCGGCGCCGGGGGGACGATGGTCCAGGCCCGGTCGGCCGGGGTCGGGTCGACATTCCCGGCGAGGTCGGTGGCCCGCACCTCGAACCGGTGGTCGCCGAGGGCCAGGCCGGAGTATGTCGCCGGGGACGTGCACGCCGTCGGTGCGGCACCGTCGAGGGAGCAGGTGAAGCCGGACGCGGCCTCGTTGGCCGTGAACGACAGCGTGGCCGACGTACTCGTCACCGATCCGCTGGGCCCGCCGGTGATGGTCGTCTCAGGCGGGGTGGTGTCTGGGCCCGGGGGCAGCCCCCCGTCGAGACCGGAGAGGATCTTCTCCAGCCGTACGAACTTGTAGTTCTGGTTGCCGGAATTACCCGGTGTGGTGTTGGCGTCGTCCTGGCACACGAACAGCCCGGACGGGAAGGCGCTGCCGAGGCCGGTGGCCACTGCATCGATGCCGTCGGTGCGGGAACAGCCGTCGGCGTTCGTTCCGGCGGTGATCCGGAACGCGCCGGCGTACGTGTTGGCGCCGTGGAGCCGGTAGGCGGTGAAGTAGCTGTTGGTCGGGCTGGAGACGTTCTGGGCCGAAGCGATCAGAAAGCCGGTTCCGCCGGGCTGGCGGACGATGGCCAGCCCTTCGGCGTCGGCCACGAGCCGCCCCGATGTCACGGAGTCGACGAGCGTCCGGGTCGAACCGGCCGTCGGCTCGGCCCCGTACCTCCAGACGCCCACGTCCTCCTCGGAGATGTACAGGTTGCCGAGATCGTCATCGGCGACGCACCCTTCCGCCTCGCTGCCGACGTTGAAGCTCCGGACCAGCTGGGCGTCGACTCGCCCGTCGTTGTCGTTGTCGCGGAGCCACCACTGCTGGACGGCGCCGGCTTGCGAGATCTGGAACGCGTAGAAGCGGCCCGACGTCGCGCTGCGGTAGAGGCACAGGCCCTCGCCGCTGTTGGTCGAGATCGACGAGCCATCGGTGATGCTGGCCAGCGTCCGGGTCGACGGGTTGACCCCGTAGATGCGCAGCCCGCCCCGGGTGGCGGCGACGATGTCCACCGCCGCACCCCCCAGCGGGAAGTCGTAGCGGACGTCGACGTTGCCATGCGCCTCCGAGATCCGCTGGAGGCGGTTCCCGGCCAGGTCGTACACCTCGAGGGCGTCACCCTTGTCGTTCCCGACCACGATCGAGCGAGACGGGTCGGTGCGGTTGACCCAGATCGCCGGATCGTCGGCGCTGTCACCGCTGGTGCCGACGGGCACGGTCTCGCCGTCGGCGGGGACGTTCGTGATGCCAGCGGGAACTGCGGCAAACGCCGGTCCGGCGGGGAGGACCACGGTGGCGAGCAAGCAGCTCGCGGCGACGGCGGACAGCATGGACCGGTATCGAGACATGCGGAACTCCAAACGAGGGGAGTCATTTCGGAGGTGCCCTGGCCCAGGGCGCGAAATGACCATTCGCCATCTCAATGACGAACTCCTCGTTCGGGTCTCAAAACCCCAAATTCAGGAAAAGCTAAGAGAATTGCCGCAATCGATACTGAAGAGGTTCAGTCCCGGAAGAAGCTCTCCATGCGCTGGGCGTACATCACGTCGCCGCTGATCCGCACCTTCCCCGTCATGAAGGCCTGGATCCCGTTCATCTCTCCGGCCATGAACCGCACGAAATTGGGCAGCGTGAAGCTGAGTGTCGCCTTCGGGGCGTCGGCGGGCCCGGCACTCGCCTGACACGTCCCGGCTCCGGTGGTCACGTGGTACACGTGGGTGGACCCGCCATCGTCCACTTCCCACTGCACGACACCGTCTTGTCCTTCAGCCCGTTCCGGCCGGAACATCGACTGCATCGTGGCGAAGATCCGTCCGAGAACGACGTCGATACCGGCCGCCGAGACCCCCTGACTGATCTCTTCGTCCGAGAGGCCTTTGATCAGGGTTGCGAGGTCCTCTGGTGTCGTCGCCTCGTCGAAGGCACTGACTTCCGGGGTCATGCGGTGCTCCTCCGTCGGCTCGCGATCAGCAGATGCTACGCGCCATTCTGGCGGCCAGGTCGCCCTTCGCTGCAACGGTGATGCGTTCGAGCCCGAGCCAGTGCGCCATGTTGTGCAACTCTT
>JAICGL010000458.1 GCA_025923175.1 Acidimicrobiia bacterium | reverse complement strand
TAGCCTAGGCAGCCCTCCCCGTCCGTCTTCCGCCAGGAAAGGGTTACGAATCGCCATGCCAGTACGCGTCGGGATCAACGGCTTCGGCCGCATCGGCCGCAACGTCTTCCGCGCCGCGCACGAGTCCGGCGCCGACGTCGAGATCGTCGCCGTCAACGACATCACGGACAACGAGACGCTCGCGCACCTGCTCACGTACGACTCCGTGTACGGGCGCTTCCCGGGCACCGTCGAGGCGACCGGCGACTCGCTCATCGTCGACGGCCGCGAGGTCAAGGCGCTCGCCGAGCGCGACCCGGCGCAGCTCCCGTGGGGCGACCTGGGCGTCGACGTCGTCATCGAGTCGACCGGCATCTTCACCGCCCGGGAGAAGGCCGCCGGCCACATCACCGGCGGGGCGAAGCGGGTCATCATCTCGGCACCGTCGGGCGACGCCGACGCCATGATCTGCATGGGCGTCAACGACGAGGTCTTCGACCCGGCGCAGCACACGGTGATCTCCAACGCCTCGTGCACCACCAACTGCCTGGCGCCGATGGCCAAGGTCCTCAACGACCGGTTCGGCATCGAGCAGGGCCTCATCACCACCGTCCACGCCTACACGTCGGACCAGCAGCTCCAGGACATGGCCACCGTGTCCCGCTCCGGCAAGCCCGACCTGCGCCGCATGCGGGCCGCCGCCCTGTCGATCATCCCCAGCTCGACCGGCGCCGCCCGGGCCATCGGCACCGTGCTGCCCGCCCTCAAGGGCCGCCTCGACGGGACGTCGCTGCGGGTGCCCGTCCCCACCGGGTCGATCACCGACCTCGTGGCCACGCTCGGCAGCGATGTCACCAAGGAAGACGTCAACGCCGCATTCGCCGAGGCCGCCGGCGCCGCCTCCTACCGGGGAGTGCTGCAGTACACGGAGGAGACGCTGGTGTCGGCCGACATCGTCGCCAACCCGGCGTCGTGCATCTTCTCGGCGCCCGACACGATGGCGAGCGGGAAGATGGTGAAGATCCTCGGCTGGTACGACAACGAGTGGGGCTACTCCAACCGGCTCGTCGACCTGGCCGCGTTCATCGCCAAGTAGCGGGCCCGGTGAGGTGAGTACCGGGAGCTTGCCCCGGCTGGAGGACCTGCCCCTTCAGCGGGGGACGCGCGTCCTGCTGCGGGCCGACTTCAACGTCCCCCTGTCGGACGGCGGGCGCATCGAAGACGACCTGCGCATCCGGGCCGCGCTGCCCACCATCGAGTGGCTCCTCGACCGGGAGGCGGCGGTGATCTGCTGCTCCCACCTCGGCCGGCCCAAGGGGGCGCCGGACCCGAAGTACTCGATGTCGCCGGTGGCACAACGCCTCGCCGACATGATGGCCATCGAGGTGCCCCTGGCACCGGAGGTGGTGGGGGAGCAGGCATCCGCCATGGCTGCCCGGATGGCGCCGCAGTCCGTGATGATGCTGGAGAACCTGCGCTTCGAACCCGGCGAGACCAAGGGCGACGAAGAACTCGGCGCCGCCCTCGCCGCCCTCGCCGACTGCTACGTCAACGACGCCTTCGGCGCCGCCCACCGGGCCCACTCCTCGGTCGTCGGGCCGCCGCGGCACATCCCGTCCGCCGCCGGACGGCTGCTGGCGGCCGAGATCGAAGCGCTCGGCGGGCTGCTGGAAGACCCGGCCCGGCCGTTCATCGCCCTCCTCGGCGGGTCGAAGGTCAGCGACAAGATCGGCGTGATCGACGCCCTGCTCGACCGTTGCGACCTCCTGCTGGTCGGCGGGGCCATGGCGTCGACGTTCCTGGCCGCCCAGGGACATGCCGTCGGCGACTCGCTCGTCGAGCTCGACCAGGTCGAGCAGTGCCGCACCCGGCTCGACAGCGGGAAGGTGTCGGTCCCGACCGACGCTGTCATCGCCAAGGAGATCGCGGCCGACGCTCTCACCGCCGTGGTGACCGCGGCCGACGTGCCCGACGGCTGGAAGATCCTCGACGTCGGCCCGTCCACCGCCACCGAATACTCCGCCGAGGTGGCCCGGGCCGGGACGGTGTTCTGGAACGGCCCGATGGGCGTCTTCGAGGTCGAGCCGTTCGCCGGCGGCACCAGGGCCGTCGCCGAAGCAGTGGCGGCGTGCGACGGCTACACGGTCGTCGGCGGAGGTGACAGCGCCGCCGCCCTGGCCAAATTCGGCCTGGCCGACCGGGTCAGCCACCTGTCAACAGGCGGAGGCGCGTCACTCGAGTTTCTGGAGCAGGGCGACCTGCCCGGCTTACGGGCCCTGAGGGAGGGGAAGCGGTAGCGGCGGACAAACCAGAAAGGAACCGCCTGGCGGCATCGGAAGATGCTGATGCGCCGGGTGTCCTCACGCCTGAGTTTGTCGCGCGTCTGGCCGGCGTGTTCTTCGTCGTCGCCGGAGTGTTCACGGCCGTTGCGGCGGTACTGCAGCCCGCGAGCACACATCCTGTCGCGTTGCTGGCGGTGAGCGCCGGTGCCTTGGTGGCCGGCGTCGTTGTCTGGCGGGTTCCCTGGTCCTCGTGGCCGGCGGCTGCGATGCGTTGGACCGTTGTCCCTGCCGCCCTGAGCCTCATCGCGGCCGGGAACCTCTTCGGGGGCCTCGAGCCCTACACGTACGACGCCGCTTTTCCGCTGGTCTTCGCCTGGGTCGGGCTGAGCCAGCCTCGCTGGGTCTCGCTGCGTCTCGCCGCCCCGGCCGCGGTCGCCTACGTGTTGCCGCTCCTGGCCGCCGGCCGCCCCGCCGAAGAGGTGTCCACCGTGGCGGTGGTCATCCCGCTCGTCGTCGCCCTGGGCGAGGGTTGTGCCTGGGTGGCGGATCGACTGCGAGCCACCGAGAGTGAGCTCCGGTCGGCCGGGGTGGGGATCGAGCGGCTCCTCAAGGCGACCACGACCCTCGGGCGGGCGGAAACGGAAACGGAAGCGGCGACGCTCACCGCCGACCTCGTCATCGAACTCCTGGGGGCGGACCGGGTGCTCGTCGCGGTGGCGGAAGAGGAAGGGTCGTCCCGGTTCGTGACCCGGGGCCAGCGCAACATCCCCGTGTCGCTGGGGGAGGCGGTGCTGGACATCGCGACGGAGAGCAGCGCGACCGGGCTGGCGGTGCGTACGGGCCAGACCGTCTTCGTCGCCGACCTCCGCTCCTCCTCGGTCGTCTCCGCTCGCCTCGTCGCCCTGCACCCGTCGGCCTCGGCGGCCTTCATTCCCCTTCCCGGGGAAGGTGGGTTCCTCGGGGCGGTCGTGGCGCTCTGGGATTCGCCCCGAGCTCGGATGGACCGGTTCTCCCAGCGCTCCGTTGAGGTGCTCTCGGCCGAGGCGGGGCGGGCTCTTGAGCGCACCCGTCGGGCCGCCCGGCTGGCTCGGGACCTGGGCGAGCGGGGTCGGACCGTGGCCCTCCTTCAACGGGAACGGGCATTTTTGGCGTTCCTCGAGCGGGTGGCGGTGGCTGCCAACGAGGCTCGCAGCATGGAACAGGCGCTCCAGCGGGCCATCGACGAGGTCTGCGCCTATACCGGCTGGCCGGTGGGGCACGCCTACCTGCCTGAGCCCGGGGGGATGCTGGTGCCGTCCGGCGTGTGGCACCTGGACGACGAGGAACGGTTCG
This sequence comes from Acidimicrobiia bacterium, assembly GCA_025923175.1. Classification (GTDB taxonomy): domain Bacteria; phylum Actinomycetota; class Acidimicrobiia; order IMCC26256; family BP-133; genus BP-133. The sequence goes on along the minus strand of JAICGL010000458.1, from coordinate 242 downwards.
GGCCGTTCCGGCGGGCCACCGAACAGACCCGCCTCCCACCCGGGGTCGGTCTGCCCGGGCGGGTGGCCGCCTCGGGGGAGGCGGCCTGGGTGACCGATGTCACCGTCGACGCCGACTTCCCGCGGGCGGCGGTGAGCCGCGAGGTGGGCCTGCGGGCCGCGCTGGGCCTTCCCGTGCTGGCGGAGGGGAAGGGTGTCGCCGTCCTGGAGTTCTTCTTTCCCGAGGCGCTCGAACTCGACAGG
>JAICGL010000457.1 GCA_025923175.1 Acidimicrobiia bacterium | reverse complement strand
TCGCAAGGCCGATCACTCCCGCGCCGACGATCGCGACGTCCGTCGTCCTACGATCGCTGTTCGCCATGACCACAATGATCGCCCACTCTCGCCTTTACTTCGTTTGCGAGGCACGACCGCGCGGAGCCGATCCCACGGCCCTGCTCGAGGCGGCAATCGCCGGCGGCGTCGACGCGATCCAGCTGCGTGAGAAGGAGCCGGTCGACGACGAGGCCGTGATCACCGCCGCCGAGCCGTTCCGGCTGGCCGCCGCGGCGGCTGGAATCTCGTTCATCCTCAACGACCGGCCCGACCTGGTCAGGGCCTGCGGGGCCGACGGCGTCCACGTCGGCCAGGACGACGTCCCCGCCGCCGTCGCCCGCCGGATCGTCGGGTCCGACGCGCTGGTTGGCCTGTCGACGCATGCCCCTGAGGAGCTGGCGGCCTCGGCGGTGGAGCCGGTCGACTACGTGAGCGCCGGTCCCATCGAAGCGACCCCGACGAAACCAGGCCGTCCCGGCACCGGCCTCGACTATGTCCGGCTGGCAGCCGTTCGGTCGCCCCACCCGTTCTTCGTGACCGGCGGGGTCTCCCCCACGACCCTCCCGACCATCGCCGCTGCCGGAGCCACCCGCTTCGTCGTCGTCCGCGCCCTCACCGAAGCACCCGACCCTGCCGCCGTCGCCAAAGAGCTGCGCCGCCTCCTCGACGCCGCCCGCCCGGCCTGAGCGCGACCGGTCGCGCTGAGGGCCCCTATAGGGCCCCAGGCGCGACCGGTCGCGCCTGGGAACGAGGCCGGCGAGTGGGCCGAGTCACGGATTTTGCCGGGTTAGCCACCCGATCAGGGTGGCGATCGCTCTCGGGTCGTGGCGGAGGCGGTGGCCGGCGCCGGCCACGGTGCGGAGGTCGGCGTTGCCGAAGCCTGCCTCGAACAGGGCGCGGGCGTCGGCGAGGGGCACGACCTCGTCGTTCTCGCCGTGGATCAGCAGCAGCGGACGGGGGGCGATCCGGGTGGCCGCCTCGAGGGGCGACAGTTCGGCAAAGCGGCGGCCCCAGGCGTGCGGGTCGGGTGGGAACTCCTTGTGGCGGATGATGCCCATCGTCCGGGCGTCGGCCAGGAGCCGGTCGGGATGCAGGGCCCATTCGGAGAACGACGCCGGGGCGGCCAGGGTGGCGACACCGCGGACCCGTTCGTCGTCGGCGGCCACGAGGATCGACAGCGAGCCGCCCGTGCTCGACCCTGCCAGCCACACCCCGCCGACGTCGCTCCGCTCCGACATCCAGGCGACGGCGTGGGTGAGGTCGGACATCCACCCGTCGAGGGAGAAGTCACCTTCGGAGGCGCCGGTCCCCCGGAAGTTGAAGGTGAGGACGGCCCAGCCCGTCTCCCGGGCCAGGCGCTCCGCCAACTCCGGGTACGTCGACGCCGAGCTATCACCGCCGCGGGGCCCGGTCGGGAAGCCATGACACAGCACCAGCCCCGGCACGCGGGCGAACCCGGGCGGGCGGGCCAGGTGCGATGCCAGCTTCAGGCCGTCGGAGTCGAATGTCTCGTGCATTTCGGTGGCTTATCCTGGCGCGCCGTGGCAGACACCGCCGTACCCACCCTGCAGCTTCCCGAGCGGATCATTCAGGCCCTGCTGGCCGGCGAGCAGGTGATCGACCTGCGCCGCCAGCCCGACGACGGCGGCCCCCCGGCCGGCGCGACACGGTTCTGGCTCCGGGCCGACCCCGCTGCCGATCCCGAGCTCAAACCGGCCTACCAGCGGGCCCGGGAGCTCTCGACGCCCGGCGCAGCGCCTGATGCCGGGCAGGTCAGGATCGACGGCTGGGCGGAACTGGCCGGCGTGGGCGCCACCGTCGTCGACGACCAGGCGAAGGAAGCCCTCAACGGGAAGACGGTCCTGGCCCTCGACCCCCTCACCGGCCAGGAGGTGCTCGTGCTGGCCCTCCGGGCTCACCGGCTGGCGGAACCCGTGACGGTGCCCGAAGGGGACCTCGGCGGGCTTCCCGCCGATCCGGCCGAGGGCCCGCCCAGCGAGCCGGCGCTGTCGGAGATGGCGTTCCGGGCCCGCTATGGCGGCCTCCTCGATGCCCTGCCCGGCGGCCTGAAACGCCCCGGCTGACGCCGCGTTCTTCGTCCTCGGGTTATTCGTCGACGTCGTCCGACGTCGTGCTGGCCACCACCGGGCTCCCGCCGCCGAATTGGCCGGTGCAGGCGGGATGGGGGTGGTAGCCCCGGTTGCGGGCCTCCGCCAGTGAGTCGGGCCCGAAGGCGGCGAACTGCTCCGAGGCCAGCAGGTCGTCGATCCGGCAGTCGTCGGTCGACGCATCGAGGTCGTGCACCAGCCGGCTGCGCTTGTCGCCGACGTACTGGTTGTGCTCGAAACGGGTCGGGCGGCTCATGTCCGGGACAATATCCAGCCTGTGCACGCGATACAGCCCCAGGGGAGTGTTCACCCTGGGGCTGCTCACTGCATTCGACCCCTGTTCGGTTCGGGCAGACCCAGCGGCCCGACCGTCAGTGTCTCTGACGTTGCCTGTTAGGAGACGGTCCCTCCCGAACGGTCCGGACCAGGGGTCTCAAAATTTTCACTCAGCTGGACCACCTCCTTTCTCGGTTGCCTCCAAAATACCAAGTCGCAGCGCCCGGCGGAGACGAATTCGAGAAGGGTCCTACTCGTCGTCGAAATCGTCGGCTTTCGACCCGACGGCCCCGATCGCCCGGAGGTAGGCCAGCTGGGTCTCGACGACGGCGTGAACCTGCTCGGCGGTGAAGTCCTCGCCCCGGGCGGCGGCCTGCTCGAGGATGTAGCTGACGGTCTCCGACCCGCCGATGACCACCGGCCCCATGGGGTTCGACGTCGACCCGTTCTGCGACACACCCTTGGCCTTGAAGTACTCGAGCTGCAGGTCGAGGATCACCCGGACGTCGTCGACGGTCAGCTGCGCCGCCGCGTGGTCGGCCAGATGCTGGACCACCCACTCCAGGGCGGCATCCGGATCGAACGTCGGCCGGGGCGGGAGTGTTGCCAGGCGCTGGCTCTCCCGCAGGATGGCCAGCGCTGCGATCAGCAGGACGATCCCCACCGCCACGGCCCCGAGAACGACGGCCATCGGCTCAGGCTATCGGGAGGCCCGCGGCGCGGGCCCGAAGCGGCACCGGATGAGGACCTTGAGGGCGTCGAAGCCGTCTCTCCAGGTGATCTTCTTGCCTTCGTGGATCTCGCGCCCGGCATACGAGATCGGCACCTCGTAGATGCGCTCGCCGGTCCGCAGGATCTTCGCCGTCACCTCCGGCTCGAAACCGAAGCGGTTCGACGAGAGCGGGATCGACTGGACCAGCTCGCGGTCGAACAGCTTGTAGCAGGTCTCCATGTCGGACAGCGTCGTGTTGTAGAGCGCGTTGGTGACCAGGGAGAGGAACCGGTTGCCGACCCAGTGCCAGAACATCATGTTGCGGCGCTCGCCGGTGAAGCGCGACCCGTAGACGACCCTCGCCTTCCCTTTCAGGACGGGCGCCAGCAGCTTCGGCCAGTCTTCGGGGTCGTATTCGAGGTCGGCGTCCTGGATGAGGACGAGATCGCCGGTCACGTGGGTGAGGCCCGTCCGGATGGCCGCGCCCTTGCCCCGGTTCACGTCGTGGAAGACGACCCTCACGGTCGAGTCCTGGAGCTGCGAGAGGATCTGGGTCATGCCGTCGCTGCTGCCGTCGTCGACCACGACAATCTCCCGATCGAGCGGGATCTCGACCGACCGCGAGCGCCGGATGGCCTCGGCGACCGTGTTCCGCTCGTTGTAGACCGGGATGATGACAGAGAGCTTGCGGTAGACACTCTGGGGGACACCCCCAGACCCCC
>JAICGL010000456.1 GCA_025923175.1 Acidimicrobiia bacterium | reverse complement strand
CGGATCGGCCAGCAACGCAACGTGCAGGTCCGGAAGTTCGTCTGTGTCGGGACGGTAGAGGAACGGATCGACGCCATGATCGAGGCGAAACGGGAGCTCGCCGAGCGCATCGTGGGGACGGGCGAGGCCCGCCTCACCGACCTCAACCTGGCCCAACTCCGGGAACTCGTCGCCCTGTCCGAAGACGCCGTCGCCGAGGCCTGACCTCGCTGCGCCCGCGCTCGAGCTCGTCGGTGCGTTACACGTCGGCAGGGTTGCGGAACTCCACCTCCACGCCGCACGTGGCGCCCTCGTAGCGCTCGAGGGCCGCGGAGGCTCGGGCCCAGTCCCGGGGGGTCAGAGTGGGGTTGCGCAGCATCGTCGTCCGCAGTGCGCCGGCCAACTCGTCGGCGACGGCCTGCCAGTCAATCGTTTTTTCCGTGAGGGTCGCGCTGGGTTCACTTGGCATGACGCTCCTTGGTTCGTTGCCTTGGCCGTCTGCCGGCGTCGACGTCGGTGAGGAGGCCGAGCACGTCGCCGATCGTGCGTTCCCGACCGATCGATTCCGGGAGCGGCAACTGCGCCTCGACCCGGTAGCGGTTGCGTCGCCCTTCTTTTTCCTTGACGACGTAGCCCGCATGGACGAGGTCGCTGACAATCCCGTAGGCGCTTCGCTCGGTGATGTTGATCGTAACGGCGAGGTCCCGCAGTCGTATCCCCGGATCCCGAGCGACGCAGATCAGGGCGCGGGCATGATTGGTGAAGAAGCTCCATTCCCCCACACGGGTGAGGGTAGCAGAATTCTAGAAACAAATTGCAAGAATTGTGTGACCTACGTACACTCGAGACGGTGGAAGACTCCCAGGCCGCTCCAGACCCATCCCCCGTTGAAGAGGCGGTGCGGGAGCGTCGATGTGGTCGTTGCCAGCAGACCTTTCCCGGTGATCCCGCCTCGCACGCCACCGCCCAACTCGGGTGGTGGATGTGCCCACCGTGCCATGAGGCCCTGCTCGGCCGGCAGCGCCCGGGCCCGGCATGACCGGCGGGGTTCAGAAGAGGCACGATGATGCCGATAGGCGTGCTATGAGCGACCGTTCGCAACTCACCGGCTGGGAGATTGTCCGCCGGGCCGAAGCGCTCCACCCCGAATGGACGCTGGATCAGCACGTCACCCATCTCCGGGAGGACGAGGGCCAGGACATCGATCCGATCTGGGTCGCCCGCTGGCTCAGAAACATTGCGGCCGACAAGCACTGACCTTTCGCTCAGGTCAGAGGCGTACACTGAGCAGGACCATCTGCTTGGCAGGACTGCCTGCTCGGGCCGGCAACCATATGACCGGTCGCACGCCTGGAGGTCTCCTCTGAGCCCTGAGCCGGGGAGTGCCGTTGTGGTTATGACCGGATCAGCGAACGAGCCCCTGCTCGAGCCCGACACCGAAGAGCCCGGTCAGCGACGGCGCACGGGCAGAGGCCACATCGACTCCTACGGCCCCGGTCGGGTGTGCGAAACACCGGGGTGCGCCACACACTTGTCGCGGTACAACTCGGGCAGCACCTGTTGGCTCCACGACCGAACCCTCGTGTCGGCCAGCTACTGGACACACTGATTCGTCCCAGGAGGGCCGGATGGGCTGGCACCTGGATGGTCAGATCCTCCCCGGTTCGGAGGCGCCTTCTGAGCTCGAGTCCTTGCGGACTTTCGGGCCGTCCGTCGTAGAAGAGGACGACGGAACGCTACGGATGTGGTACTCGGGTCACGATGGGTCCACGTCGCGGATCCTGGAAGCCGTCCAGCGCCCGGGTGGGCCTTGGGAGCGCCGTGGCGTGAGCATCGACGTCGGCTTCGCGGGCGAAAGCGACGCCTACGGGGTCGAATCACCCTCGGTGGTTTTCACGCCGGATGGATACCTCATGGCCTACGCCGGCTCCGACGGTGCCGACACCCGTCTGCACATGGCCAAGTCGTCTGACGGCCAGCTCTGGAAGCCCCTCGGCACGTTCCTGGAGCGCGAGGAGGCTGACGCTGTCGGCGCCACCCACCCCTGCCTCGTCGTCACCAGCCAGCTCTGGTGGCTCTTCTACTCCGGCTACGACGGCTCCGAGAACGGGCGGCGCGCCGCCATTCTCGCTGCCGTCTCGGATTCCGGCGCATCATGGGACCGGCTGGGACCCGTCTTGGAGCCCGGCCGTGACGAGCTCGCCGTCTTCGAGCCGTGGGTCGTCATGTCACAACGACGCTTCTCGATGTTCTACGTCAGCGACGACGGCCGCCGGTCCGCGATCCAGATGGCCACCTCCGAGGACGGGCTCTCCTGGGACCGGCGTGGAAATACGCTGCCCGGCAGCGGCGACGATGTCGACACCCTGGAGGAGCGGAGTCCCTGCGTGCTCAGACTGAGGGACGGCAGCCTCCGGCTATGGTTCACCAGCCGACCGACCGGGGACGTCTCCGCCGCCTATCACCTCTGTTCCGCCACCTTCGACGGAAGCGGCGACTGGCTCAGCCCTGGGTGATTGGCTGCACGCCGGGAACCTGAAGCCAATTTCTAGAAACAATTCGTAAGTGTCTCGCGCTGAAGCGTAAGGTCGACCTCCTGAAGAGCTTCGGGTTCCTCTCGACTTACCGCCCGACCGGAGGCGGCCTCGCCAGCTTGACCGCGGTGCTCACCGCCGCCCTCCAGACCGGCCCGCCGGCCAGCCGGGTGGGGATCGTGCGCGTCGTCGACCGACTCGAGCCCAGTGCAAGGCCCGAGGTGGTCCACCACCTTCTGACGAGCGCACCGGGCGGTGAGGCGGAAGCGGCCGACATCCTCAACGGCTTCGATGCCGTCATCATCCAGCACGACTACAGCATTTACGGCGGGCCCGACGGCGATCAGGTCATCTCCGTCCTGGCCCGGCTCACCGTTCCCGTCATCGTCGTGCTTCATGCCGTCCTGGCCGAGCCGACGCTGCGCCAGCGGGAGATTCTCGAGCAGGTACTGATCGCGGCCGACGCCGTGGTGGTCACCACCTCGACCGCCCGCGACTGCCTGCTGCAGGGATACCTCGTGGACCCGGCCCGCGTCGTAACGATTCCCCACGACGCCTCCGCCGAGGAGTACCGGATCCTTGCCGGAGCGCTCGTCGAGGCCGCGGTCGCCTGACGTAAACACAGCGATGCTCCGGGGAAACGGTGACGCTCCCCCGGAGTCAGCGCTCAGCTAATAACGCGAACGTTCTGTGCCTGCGGACCCTTCGGCCCATCGGCCAGGTCGAACTCGACCTTGTCGTTCTCGTTCAGGTTCCGGTAGCCATCACCGGCAATGGCGCTGAAATGGACGAAGACGTCAGGACCGGACTCCGGCGTGATGAAGCCGAAGCCCTTGTCACCGTTAAACCACTTGACGGTGCCCGTTGTCATGGGGCATACCTCCCATCCTGGCCGGGTTCGGACCAATCAGTCCGTCGGCCGGCGGCAACATGCCGCGGAGGGAGTTGCCCGAAACCAAACCACGAACCAAAACCCTCACTTGACACCGTAGCAGCCCAGGCCACTGGACCAGCCTCGTTGCGGTGAGGAATTGGGAGAACAGCGCGAGGACCTCTGGCCGGTTTCGGCCAGTTCCGCTCCGTGGTGCGGCAAGTGCGCCCGAACGCGTCCTTGCGTCCTCTCCAACCCGCCGACCACACGAGCGGCCGCTCTTGGTCTAGATCGGCGACCATTCCGCCGCGCCAATCGGCGGCTGGATCTGATCATGGGTCAGCATCGGACCGTACGAGGCGACGAGGAACGCCTCGGTGTCGCCAGCTGGTGCGGGACGTGCGATGTGGTAGCCCTGTACGAGGGGGCAGCCGAGGGCCGCGAGCCGTTCGAGTT
>JAICGL010000455.1 GCA_025923175.1 Acidimicrobiia bacterium | reverse complement strand
GATGACGACGACGAACGGAAGCATGAGCACGTGGAGCACGTACCACCGGAGCAGCGTCTCGGTGCCGATCTCCCGGGTCCCGAGGAGCACGAAGCGCACCTGGTTCCCGAAGACCGGGGTGTACCCCATCATGTTCGTCCCCACCGTGACCGCCCACAGGGCCAGCTGGTCCCAGGGGAGGAGGTACCCGGTGAAGGACAGCAGCAGCGTGAACTGCAGCAGCATGACGCCGACCACCCAGTTGAACTCCCGGGGCGGCTTGTAGGCGCCGTGGTAGAAGACCCGGCTCATGTGCAGGAACACCGACAGCACCATGAGGTGCGCGCCCCAGCGGTGCATGTTCCGCACCAGCGAACCGAACGTGACCGCCGTCTCCAGCGTCTTGATGTCGGCCCATGCGGCGGCCGCCGTTGGCCGGTAGAAGAACATCAGGAAGATCCCGGTCACGGTGAGCAGGATGAAGAGGAAGAACGAAAGCCCGCCGAGGCACAGCGTGTAGGAAACCTTGACGGCGTGCCGCTTCACCTTCACCGGGTGAAGGTGGTACAGCACGCTGTTCATGATCACGTACGACCGGTTACGGGGGCTGTCCGTGTAGCCCTTCCGGAAGAAGGAACCGGGCCGGAAGATGGAGCTCCAGGCCTGCGAGCCCTTCATCTTCTCGTTGACCTCGAGGAGCTTCCCCTTGAGGCCGTTCCCGTTCCCGTTGCCGCTCGCCACCCCGACTCCTCCCTTAAGGGGCCCAGAAAAAAAGCGTCAGAACCGTACTCCGTAGGCGTAACCGTGCCGGTTGTCGCGCTGATGCGGGTCGCCGGGCACCGGCTTACCCACCGTCTTGCCGAGGATGATCACGCCGGTCGGGCAGCGGTCGACGCACAGGGCGCAGCGGGTGCAGACGTCCTCGTCAACCACGAAGAAGACAGTGTCGCCGGGGTCGTCCCCCGGCTTCTCCGTGCCCACCGACTCCTCGATGGCGTTCACGGACAGCATGTGGATGCACTTCCAGGGGCAGATGTCGACGCAGCCCTCGCACAGGATGCACTCCGCCTGGTCGATGTGGAGGAACTGCTTCGGCTTCACCGACGAAGCCAGCCAGGCCGGGTCTACCTCCTGCAGCTGGTAGGAGGTGGCGAACTCAGGCATCGGCGGGTTGGCATCGGTCTTTCCCATAACGGGCTTCGCTAGTCCTTCTTGGTCACCGGACGGGAGAAGGCCGACGTTCCCGCCGGTTCGGGCGTGGCGGCGGCCTTCGCGGGCTTCGGTTTGGCAGTACCCCGCTTCTGCCACGCGATCCACATCCACGTATTGATGCCGAGGCCGACGATGTAGATCACTGTGGCGACGATGTCGCGCAGGGCCCGACCCGAGAAGTCGATCGCCCACGTGTCGATGAGGATCTTGTCTTCCCGGAGCCCCAGGCTGGAGTCGGCCCAGGTCAGCCACTCGTGGGGGACGACGCCGTAGATCAGAAGGAACAGGGCGAACACGGCGGCCCCGCCGAGCATCGCCTGAGCCCAGGTGGTCGGCAGCTCAGACTTCGGGCGGCGCACCATCCACATGAAGACCGCGAACGAGATCAGGCAGAGGAGCAGGGAGATGAAGAACCGCCCGGGCTCCTGCGACAGGTTCCGGAGGGCGAAGGGGCCTAGTGATAGTGCGGGCACCACAACCACTGCCGCAGACTCCTCGTGAAAGTTTGCACAAAGTCATTCTACCGGAGGAGCGGCCGAAACCAGTGAGCGGCCCCCCGGGTCACCGGCGGCCACGTTAGTGCCCCCCCGACCCCTGATCCCGAAAGGTGCGCCGGCCCCTTCCGGTAGGTGGTGAACGGGTGGGTTTGTGCCCGTCAGAACCGACGGCGAAGATGCCCCGATGGACCGCTTCGACGTGGTGGTGGTGGGTGGGGGGCCGGCCGGCGCGTCGGCCGCCTACTGGCTGGCAGAGGCCGGCCACCACGTCGTCGTCCTGGAGAAGAAGCGGTTCCCCCGGGAGAAGACCTGCGGCGATGGGCTGACGCCCCGGGCCGTCCGGCAGCTGAACGACATGGGCCTGGCCGAGCGGCTGGAGGAGTACCAGCGGTTCGTCGGGCTCCGATCGATGGCCCATGGCCTGACCCTCGAGCTGGAGTGGCCCAGCCACCCCGACTACCCGTCCTACGGCTACGTCGTCACGCGTCGCAACCTCGACGAAATGGTGGCTGACCAGGCCGTCAAGGCCGGTGCGACCCTCTGGCCCGCCACCGAGGCGACCGAGCCGCTCGTCGAGGACGGGCTGGTTGTCGGGGCCGTCGTCTCCCGGAAGGAGAGCGGGACCACCGAGGCGGTCCGGGGTCGCTATCTCCTGGTGGCCGACGGGGCGAACTCACGCTTCGGTCGGGCGCTCGGCACAGCCCGCAGCCGGCGCTACCCGCTGGGCATGGCCATCCGGGGTTACTTCCGCTCGCCCCGCCACGACGAGCCGTGGATCGAAAGCCACCTGGACCTGCGGGACCGCACCGGCGCGGCCCTCCCCGGGTACGGCTGGATCTTCCCGGTGGGGGACGGGACGGTCAACGTCGGGGTGGGGCTGCTGTCGACCTTCAAGGCCTGGAAGTCGATCAACACCTCCCACCTGATGGACGCCTTTGTTTCTATGGCACCGCCCACCTGGGAGATCGGCCCCGACACGGCGGTCGGCCCTCCGACCGGCGGGCGGCTCCCGATGGGAGGGTCGGTGCACCCCTCGGCCGGGCCGACCTGGCTGGTGGCGGGGGACGCCTCCGGGGCCATCAACCCGTTCAACGGTGAGGGCATCGCCTACGCCTACGAGACCGGCCGGATGGCGGCCGAGGCTCTCGACGAGGCGCTGCGTACGGGTGACGGCCTGGCTCTGGCCCGCTACCCGGAGCGGCTGGACGAGATCTACGGCCTGTATTTCCGGGTCGCCCGGCTGTTCGTGCGGGCGATCGGCAACCCGGCGGTGATGGCCGAGCTGACCCGGATCGGGATGCACTCCCGGACGCTCATGGAGTGGGTGCTGCGGATCATGTCCAACATGCTCCGTCCCGACGAGCTCGGCCCGGCCGAGGCCGTCTACCGGACCATGGAGAAGGTCGTTGCGCTGTCCGGTGCTGCACCGAGATAGCCTCGCGGCGCTTGGCGGATTACCTCCCGATTCTCGTCATGCTGATCCTGGCCACGGTGTTCGCCGCGGGGTCGTTCATCGCGTCCACCTTCCTGGCCCCCCGCCGTCCCACGGCGGCGAAGCTGGCCCCGTACGAGTGCGGGATCGTCCCCGAACACGAGCCGAACGAGCGCTTCCCGGTGAAGTTCTACCTGGTGGCGATGGTGTTCATCATCTTCGACATCGAGCTCGTCTTTCTCTATCCCTGGGCCGTCATCTTCCGGCGCCTCGAGCTGTTCGGCCTGATCGAGATGGGGGTCTTCCTGGCCACCGTGATCGTGGCTTTCGCCTACGTCCTGTCGGTGGGAGCCCTCGACTGGGGCCCGGCCCGGAAGCTCAGCGAGTTCGCCGGCCGGCCCATCCTCCGGACGAAGACCTGGCCGCCGCAGGGGTCCGGGCCCGACCAGACGAGCGAAGCGGCCTGATGGGTCTCGAAGGCATCAACCAGAGCTTCCTGACCACGCGGGTGGAAGACCTTGTCAAGTGGGCCCGGCGCAACTCCGTATGGCCGGCCACGTTCGGGCTGGCCTGCTGCGCCATCGAGATGATGGCGTCGGGTGCGGGGCGCTACGACCTCGCCCGCTTCGGCATGGAGGTCTTCCGCGCCTCGCCGCGCCAGGCCGACCTGATGATCGTCGCCGGGCGCGTCTCGCGTAAGATGGCGCCGGTCGTCCGACGTCTCT